>DATHTS010000370.1:0-8961 GCA_035462935.1 Pyrinomonadaceae bacterium | reverse complement strand
TGAAAGCAAAATCCTTGATCCGGCTTCCGTCTTAATCGCTCCGGCTGCTTTGAAAACAAATATCGCACCCGCATCGCCTTTGCCGTCGAGAATCATTTCTCCTGCAATGCGTGCCGATGATAAACAATATACTCCGGGAGCGAATGTCTTTCCGCCGAGTTCCGAGTCATCAACTTCCGTGCAAGGCAGTTGATTCATCGCTGAAAAAGCGTTCATCAAATCCGTTCTGGCTCGGCTTCGGTCAAACTCGAAATCGAGATTCGAGTGCGAGATGCCTTTAATCAAAGCTCCCTCTCTAAGCACGCCGACATTTCCCTCGACACGAGCCGAGCCGCTGATTCCATCTTCAGCCAGAACGGCAAAATTTGTCGCCGAACGAAAGTTCAAAGCATATCGAAGCATATCGCCTGTAACTGCCTGACTGGAAGGCTGCATCTGACGCGCCGCGCTCTTCTGGGCTGAAACCGTGTCTTTTTCAGACACAAACAAAAAAGTCACGCCAATCAACGCCACAAAGGCGGTGAGTGCCATGAGATAAAAGTCTCTTCTACTAAGAAAAGACTTTGTTTCATTAATATTCATTTTCAGAATCCTCCTAATTTATCTTGTAACTCTTCCTATATTCTTATTTAATTCTTACTTTTGTGGCTGCAAAAACCCGGCAGCTGCTGCGAAACCCGGCTTGTCTTTTCAAAGTTATAAAGCTGCTTACACTCTTCGCTAGTTATGTCAAAGTATCAGATTTTTCTCTTAATTGCAAAAAAAATACTTAATTTATAAAGAAAGGGAAATAAAAATATAGAGCAAAAAAATGAATCTTTTCTCCTGAAAAATATATTAGAAAGATGAGGTTGTTATAAAAGTCAAACGAGGGACAAATTTACTTCACTATTTAAGGCGACTAATTCATATTGAATGCCGCTTCTTTCAGGCAGATTTCAGGCAAATAATCTATCAAAAGGAATTACGGATTCAAAAATATCGTGTCCAAAAATGTTCCTGTTATGAGTTTTTACAGAGTGCCGTTGAGTGATACAATACTAAATTGAGTTGCCTGTATATCACTCGACAATATTCGATAAATATCAATAAAAAAAGGATTTATGTCCTACCAAGTCATAGCCAGAAAATGGCGACCGCAAACATTTGAGGAAGTTACGGGGCAGGAGGCGATAACGCGCACCCTGCGCAACGCCGTCGAACACGAGCGCCTGCATCACGCTTATCTTTTTTCCGGCGCGAGGGGCGTTGGGAAAACCACGACGGCGCGGCTTCTCGCCAAGGCTCTGAATTGTCATAAAACCGCAAAGCCTAATCCCGTTCCTTGTTTGCCGAGTGCCGCCGATGCCTGTGTTTCCTGCCGGGAAATTGCCGAAGGTCGCTCGATTGACGTGCTCGAATTCGACGCGGCATCGAACACGCAGGTTGATAAAATCCGCGATCTGATTATCGAAAACATCAACATTTCGTCGGCACGCGACCGCTATAAAATTTTTATCATTGACGAAGTTCATATGCTTTCCACTTCGTCTTTCAACGCGCTTTTGAAAACGCTGGAAGAACCGCCGCCGCGCGTGGTTTTTATAATGGCGACGACCGAACTGCACAAAGTTCCCGACACGATTCTTTCGCGCTGTCAGGAATTTCAGTTTCGCACGATTCCGCTGCAAAAAATCTTTGACCGTTTGAAAGTCATCGCCGAAGCCGAAAAAATCAACATCGTGGACGAGGCTTTGCGCGAAATCGCCCGCGCCGGCGAAGGCTCGATGCGCGACGCGCAAAGCGCTTTTGATCAGGTGATCAGTTTTTCGGGCGATAAAATAGAAACTGCTGACGTAACAAGCGCGCTCGGCGTGGCAAGCACGGAAATGCTGGTGCGCTGCGTGCGAGCGATTGCTGAAAATCTTCCGGTTGAGGCTTTGCGGACAGTTGACGATTTAGTCGGGCGCGGGCAGGATTTGCGCTCGTTTTGCCGCGATTTGATGAGTCTTTTCCGCGATTTGCTTGTTGTTAAAATGGCGGGCGAAGTTGAAAACTTATTCGATTCGGCGGTTTTGAGCCGCGCTGAGCTTCGACAAACGGCAGAGCCTTTTACCGAAGCCGATTTGATTCGTTTTTTCAATTCCTTAAGCGAAACCGAAAGCAAACTCCGCGAGGCGACGCAGGCGCGTTATGTTTTAGAAGTCGGCTTGGTGAAATTGATTGAAATGCGCCGCGTCGCGCCGATTGAAAAAATCCTGGAACGTCTCGCTCATCTTGAAAACGCTTTGGGAAACGGGAATTTGCAAGCTGAAGCGAAAAGCGAGCCGGCGGTCGAAAAAAAAAAGCTAGAGATTGATTTTCCGCTCGAGGAAGTTCCTTTTCCGGTTTCTTCCGTTGTCGCAAACGGAAATTCCGCCGAAATTGAGATGGAGACGATGGTCGCAGCCGTCGAAGTTTCGCCAGTTTTGGAAGAACCGGCATTTTTTTCGAGCCGACCCGTAGAGGAAGAGCCGGAAATTGTTCCCGACCTTCCGCCGTCAATCGAAAAATTCGCCGCCTTTCTGCCCGAAACTTTTCCGGTAAAACTTCCGCCGATTTCTTCCGAAGACCTTGAACACGTTGAAGATAACTGGCTCGACACGGCGTATGAACTGAAACTTCAGAGAAGCGGCGATAATTTATACCAGATCGAGAATGTTTCAACACTCGTCGAGGCTTTATTAAAGAACTCTCAGACGGAGGCTTTTTCGCCAAAAGGTGAAAATTCAAACGGCGGTTCGGCAGCGGCTTTCGCGCCTGCCAAAGAAAAGCCGAAATTTGTTATCCCAAGTTTTGAAACCGAAGAGGAAACGGAAGAAATTCCCGAACTGCCGGAAAATGCCACCGATGAAGAACTTTGGCGATACGCCGAGAATCACCCGCTGACCAAAAGAGTTTTGCGAATTTTTCGCGGGAAGCTGGTTGAAGTTAAAAGGCTATAGACGGAAAGTTTAACCGCAGAAACACAGATAATTTGCATTTTTGATGCTGACAATACAATAAAAAGGCTTATAAAATCGCATTTGGTTTGAGATTTTCTAACGTAGGGCAGTTAGACCGAGCGATTCTATAATAAAATATATTTCTGTGTCTGATAGCTGACAGACTTGCAGGCGGCGCGATTATAGGCTTTGTAATTACTTAATTTATCACGGCAGCCGAAACTTGCTTTGAGCAAACCGGGCTAAATTGGTATAAGGTTATATCAAAGAATTTTATTTTATTGTTTGGAGTATTTGAAAATAAAAAGAAGTTAGTTTTTAAAGAACAAGGTATGGAAACAAGGGATTTTGCAGGGGAATTTGAGAATTATGATTTGATTTGTTTGTCACATTTACGCTGGGATTTTGTTTATCAGCGCCCGCAGCATCTTATGAGCCGTTTTGCTCGCCGCGGGCGCGTTTTCTTTTTTGAAGAGCCGGTTTTTAATGATGAAACCACACGGCTGGATATCAGCCCGCGCGAGGATGGTTTGTTCGTTCTCACGCCGCATATATCAAATTCCGACCGCGAAAATCGTCCGGTGAATGAAATTCTGCGCGAGATGCTCGACGAGTTTATACAAACGCGCGAACTCGGCGATTTTTTGCTGTGGTTTTACACGCCGATGGCGATGGATTTTGCGGCTCATCTCAAGCCTGCGGCAATTGTTTATGATTGTATGGACGAGCTTTCGGCATTCAAGAACGCGCCGCCCGAACTGCGTGATAACGAAAGAAAGTTAATGGAAAAAGCCGATCTGGTTTTCACCGGCGGGCAAAGTATTTACGAAGCCAAACGCGATCTTCATAAAAGCGCCCACGCTTTTCCTTCGAGCATTGATGTCGCCCATTTTAATCAAGCGCGTGAAATTACGGAAGAGCCGTCCGACCAGCGGGAAATTCCGCATCCGCGACTCGGATTTATCGGCGTTATTGACGAGCGAATGGATATCGAGATGCTTGGAAAAATGGCGGATTTGCGCCCGGATTGGCATTTCGTAATGATCGGTCCGGTGGTGAAAATCAGCGAGGAAGATTTGCCGCGCCGCGAAAACATTCATTATCTCGGCGGAAAGGATTACAAGGATTTACCGGCTTACATTTCCGGCTGGGACATTGCGATGATGCCGTTTGCGATGAATGAATCCACGCGCTTTATCAGTCCGACGAAAACGCCGGAATATCTGGCGGCGGGAAAGCCGGTTGTTTCGACGCCGATCCGGGATGTTGTGCGTCCTTACGGCGAAAAGAATTTGGTTGAGATAGCTTCGACGGCTGAAGAATTTGTCGCGGCTGCCGGGAGAATTCTGCAAAATGAAAATTCCGAAGAATGGCTCAGGCGCGTGGATGAATTTTTATCTCAGATGTCCTGGGATAAGACTTGGCAGCAGATGGCAGAGTTGATAAATGATGTAATAACAAAGCGAGAGACGAGCCGTTCGACGGCGGTTTGATTCACTTTGAAATAATACAGAGCTATGGCATCTGCAAAACAGTCTGTATTATTTTACTGCATTATTTTTTTCGGCAATTAAAGTGGTTTTTTGACAAGTTGTGAGTTTTCAACATTTAGTGAAATGAAGCACAAGCGGCACGGATGTTGCAATATACTCATTGCTAAATTATTAAAATTCACGATCAATTTATAACGATCAGGGGGAAATGAGATGTTTGATTATTTGATTGTTGGGGCTGGGTTTGCCGGCAGCGTTTTAGCGGAAAGATTGGCAAACGGCTCCAACAAAAAAGTTTTAATTTGTGATAAGCGACCGCACATTGGAGGAAACGCTTACGATCATTATAATGACGACGGTATTTTAATTCACAAATACGGTCCTCATATTTTTCATACTAATTCAGCAGAAGTTTTTGAATATTTAGGTCGTTTTACCGAATGGCGCGAATATCAACACCGGGTTTTAGCCCATGTTGACGGAATGCACGTTCCGATTCCGATTAATCTCGATACAATCAATAAACTTTACGGCTTGAACTTAACGGCTTTTGAGGTCGAGGAATTTTTTAAGAAAGTTGCCGAGCCTGTCGAGCACGTTCGCACTTCGGAAGATGTCGTGGTTTCAAAAGTCGGGCGCGAGCTTTACGAGAAATTCTTTCGCAGTTACACGCGCAAACAGTGGGGCTTAGACCCTTCGGAATTGGACGCTTCGGTTACGGCGCGCGTTCCGACGCGCACAAACCGCGACGACCGGTATTTCACCGACGTTTATCAGGCGATGCCGCGACATGGCTTTACGCGAATGTTCGAGAATATGCTCGACAGCCCGAATATCAAGGTTATGCTCAACTGTGATTACCGGGAAATAGTTAATGAAATTTCGTTCAGAGAAATGATTTACACCGGTCCGGTTGACGCATTTTTTGACTATCGCTACGGAAAACTGCCGTATCGCTCGCTGGAATTTAAACACGAGACACACGACACGGAGCAATTTCAACCCGCGCCGGTGATTAATTATCCGAACGAGCAGGCATACACGCGCGTTACCGAATTCAAATATTTAACCGGTCAGGAACACAAAAAAACGAGCATCGTCTATGAATATCCGCAGGCGGAAGGCGATCCGTATTACCCGATTCCGCGACCGGAAAACGCGCAGCTTTATGCGAAATATAAAGCTCTGGCAGATGCTCGTCCCGACGTGCATTTCGTCGGTCGGCTGGCGACTTACAAGTATTACAATATGGATCAGATTGTCGCCCAAGCTCTGACCGTTTACGCCAAGATTATCGGAATGAAGCGTAAGGAAGCTATGCAGGCGAAAGTCGCCGCCAACGGAAACGGCAATGGCAGCGGAAAACATTCCGTCAGCCGCAATGGTTCGGTCAAAGCGGTAAAAGCTTTAAATTAAAATAGGAATTTTGAAATGCGATTCTTATTGAAAAAACACCTAGCGAAACAAATAGAGGCTAAATTGATTTAGCCTCTATTTGTATTAACAAGTTAAATTGGAGCGGGAGATAACTCTAAATTCTAAACTCTGAACTATAAACTATTTTGCAAGTATTTCTTTATCCAAAAAAGTTTATAGTTTATAGTTCAGAGTTTAGAGTTGCTGCCTGCCGCTGACTCCAATTAATTTACCAAAATATCTATTTGTTTGATTTTAGCGGACAAAATATAATTATTGAAAAAATAAAGGTTTAACGAAAGCTATGGCGATTTTAGTTACCGGCGGCGGCGGATATATCGGCAGTGTTGTGGTTGAGGATTTACGGGAAAAAGGCGAAAAAGTCGTCGTTCTTGACAATCTTGTTTACGGACACGCTGAAGCGGTTGATTCGTCGGTTCCCTTTTATGAAGGAAATATCGGCGATAAAGATTTAGTTCAAAAGATTATAAACGAGCATAAGATTGATTCGTGTATGCACTTTTCGGCTTTTGCTTACGTTGGAGAGTCGGTAGAAAAGCCGCAGATTTATTATGAAAACAATCTGATTCAAACATTGCATTTGCTGGAGATTTTAATAAAAAATGATGTAAAAAATTTCGTTTTTTCCTCGACCTGCGCGACATACGGCGAGCCGCAATACACGCCGATTGACGAAGAGCACCCGCAAAAACCGGCTAATCCTTACGGCTGGACAAAATTTATGGTCGAACGCGCGATGGAAGATTACGACCGCGCTTACGGCTTAAAGTTCGTCGCGCTCCGATATTTTAACGCTTCCGGCGCGAGTCACACGCACGGCGAAGACCACGATCCTGAAACGCATCTGATTCCGCTCGTTCTGCAAACCGCGCTCGGAATTCGCCCGCGCATCGCCATTTTCGGCGATGATTACCCGACGCCTGACGGAACTGCCGTCCGCGATTACATCCACATTTCGGATTTAAGTCAGGCGCATCTGCTCGCGCTGGAATATTTGCGAAACGGCGGCGCGTCTGAATTTATAAATTTGGGAAACGGAAGCGGCTATTCGGTCAAGGAAGTTATTGAAGCCGCCAAAAAAGTAACCGGCAGAGAAATTGAGGCTGTAATTGCGCCGCGCCGCGCAGGCGACCCTTCAAAATTGGTTGCCGATTCACGAAAAGCGCGGGAGGTTTTAGGCTGGAAACCGCAGTTTCCCGAACTCGAAAAAATCATCGAAAGCGCATGGGCTTGGCACGAAGCGCATCCGAACGGCTATAATTCCTGACTCACATTTGCAGCGAAAATTAGCAAAAAATTTGACAAAACCGCGAAAAAGAAATAAAAGTTAAGCAAAGCTCATTCGCCCGAATTCAAGATGAAGCAGTGTCCGGTTTGTAAAACTACCTACACCGACGATTCGTTGAGCTATTGCTTAACGGACGGCGCGAGTTTGTTTTCGATGCCCGAACCGGCGGAAACCGTGCAAATTTCTCCCGGCAGAAATCCGATGCAAATCAACATTCCCCCGGACAGCACGCCGACTTTCGCTGTGCCGAAGACTTCAAATCAACCTTCCGGCAGCCATACAGGTTTGATTATCGCGGCGGTTCTCGGCGGATTGTTATTTCTGGTTATTGCCGGAGCGGCGGGCGGTTATTTTCTTCTAAAATCGTCAAACGAGACGGCAAATAATTCCGTTTCACCAAATTCCTCGAAAAATACGCCGAACTCTAACGGCTTATTTGACAAGACGGATTTAACAACTCCGACGCCTGATGACGAAACCGATGAGCTAAAGGAAAAAATTGCCAAGCTCGAAAGGGAAATCGAAGAACAAAAGAAACAGCAAAACCAAACGCCCTCACAATCTACGCCGCAAAATCAAACGACTTCCGCCAGAGTTAATTCGCCCGGCGACGGCTTTCTCGCGCTGCGAAGCGAACCGAATCACGAAAGAGGCGAGCGGCTGGCAAAGATTCCGCACGGCGCGAGCATTCAAATTCTCGGCTGTCAAGATTATGCCACGACCATTGCAGGTCGGCGCGGGCGCTGGTGCCGCGTAAATTACGGCGGGCAATACGGCTGGGCGTTCGATGCGTGGATGACTTATTGAATTTTGGATTTTGGATTTCGGATTTTGGATTTGTCTGTAGATGATAATTCAGCTTTTACTAAACCGTGTAAACATATAAAAAAACTCCCCTCCTTTTCAAGGAGGGGTGCGCCTTTAGGCGCGGGGTGGTTAAATTCTCTCCAGCGTCCAGTCTCGAATCGCGTTTTTTAATTCCGTCAGATGCTCGTCGAAAAAATGTCCGCAGTTTTCAAAGACGACCATTTTTTTATCTATATCCGCCGGAAGATGATCGAAAAGGCTTTGCAAATGCCCGACCTCGCCGAATTCGTCGCTGTCGCCGTGAACGAATAAAATCGGTTTTCGCACGTTTTTCAGATAGGAAAAATCGTATTTATCTACAGGCGTCCCAATGCTGATTAGCCGCGCGACTCGCTCGTCTTCCATCAAAATTTCCGTGCCGACCCTTGAGCCGAAGGAAAATCCCGCGAAGGTAATTTCCTGATTAGGATAATTTTCAATCAGATAATTTAAAGCGTCTAAAACATCCTGCATTTCGCCCTCGCCATCGTCGTGCGCTCCGGTCGAAGCGCCGACGCCGCGAAAATTAAAGCGGAGCGTAACGAGTCCCGCTTCGACGAGTCCGGCTGCCGCGCGATAGACGACCTTGTTGTGCATTGTGCCGCCGCCGAGCGGATGCGGATGGCAAACCAAAGCCGCGCCTTTGATTTCGCCCTCCGGCTCTTTCAAAATAGCTTCCAACTGCCCGTGCGAAGCGGGAATAAACAGATTTCCCTTCGGATACATATTTAATTAAAATTTTAGATTTCCGAATTTCGATTGGCAAATGCGTTTTTCTAAATTTCGTGGTATTTTGAAACAGTGAATTCACAGGGAAAGTCTTAAGTCTGGAGTCTTTAGTCTTAAGTAAAAACAGTAAAATCAAAATTTCTGACTTAAAACTCAGGACTTCAGACTCAAGACTCCAGACTTAAGACTACTCCCCGGTGAGATT
>DATHTS010000369.1:0-3778 GCA_035462935.1 Pyrinomonadaceae bacterium | reverse complement strand
ACAAG
Organism: Pyrinomonadaceae bacterium; assembly: GCA_035462935.1. Lineage (GTDB taxonomy): Bacteria > Acidobacteriota > Blastocatellia > Pyrinomonadales > Pyrinomonadaceae > DATHTS01. The sequence continues at coordinate 3,773 of DATHTS010000369.1, read as the reverse complement.
TTCAATTAAAGGCGCGTAAAGGTAAACACGGTAACGCCGCTCACGGCGTTTGCAAGCGGGACGCTTCCGCTCCAGTCGTCTGCAAATCTTCCTTAACCAATTTCACCAGCAAACGAATTTCCTTTTCAGTCAACTGCCCTTTAAATGGCAGCATACCGTTTCCGCCGTTATAAATTTGATTATAAATTTCCTGTTCGGATTTTTGCGCGACTTCCGGGCGGCGTAAAGACGGAACAAATTTACCTTCAATTTCCTTCCCTTCGGCTTCCGAACCGTGGCAAATCGCGCATTTCTGGCGAAAAAGAGAGGCTTCGTAGGATTTGCTGTCGGCGATGACAATTCCGTCTTTTGCTTTGCTGTTTGAGCAGGCAAAGATTGCAAATAAAGCAAAAAAACTAACTACCACAATTTTCAAATACTTCATTTAATCTATTTCAAATTCCGAACGCGGAACGCCTGATTACCTGATTATTGACTGCAAAGTTCCGATTCTTATTTCCGAATGTAAGGGAACAGGAACGGTTACAGTTGAATTCTCTAAGGCTCTCTGCATAATCAGATGGCTTCCTTTTTGACGTTTTTCGACAAATCCATATTTCGCTAAAATTTTGCAAACCTCCTTTCCCGAAAGTTTACGCAGCCGTTTCAATTTCCACCTCCAGAGGAGTGATGTAAATTTCAGAGTTTGTTCTTTCGGCAATCTCATTCGGATGGGCAGTTTCAAAAAATAATTCCACCGCCTCGCGTAAATTTGCCCGGGCTTCTTCAATCGTTTTGCCTTGACTTGCTATATCCAGCTCCGAGCATAGCGAAACAAAACCGTCGTCTTCGCGCCAAATTGTTGCCGTTAAAGTTTTCAACATAGATTCTTCCTTTATTTTATCGCGCCTTCAATCGGGCTAGAAGCCGATGCGTAAAGGCGTTTCGGCATTCTGCCTGCGAGATAGGCTATTCTTCCAGCCTGTACCGCAAGTTTCATTGCCACCCCCATCTGCGCCGGATCGCGGGCTTCGGCGATTGCCGTATTCATTAAAATCGCGTCCGCGCCGAGTTCCATCGCAATCGCGGCATCACTCGGCGTTCCGACGCCCGCGTCAACGATAATCACGGCGTCGGGCAATTGCTCGCGCATAATTCTCAAATTTGTCGGGTTTTGTACTCCCAACCCCGAACCAATCGGCGCGGCGAGCGGCATTACGGCAGGACAGCCGATGTCCAATAATTTTTTTGCCATAATCAAATCGTCCGAAAAGTAGGGCAAAACAATAAAATCTTCTTTTACCAAAACCCGCGCGGCTTCAAGCGTTTGCTCATTATCAGGCAAAAGCGTCGTTTGGTCTCCGATGACTTCCAGTTTTATCCAATCGGTTTCGAGCGCCTCACGCGCCAGACGTGCCGTGCGAATCGCGTGTTCGGCATCGTAACACCCCGCAGTGTTTGGCAAAATCTGCATTTCCGGCGCGAGGTAATCGAGAAACGATTCGGTTTTCCGGTCGAGCGGCACGCGATTGACAGCAACCGTTACCATTTCCGCGCCCGAAGCTTTGTGCGCTTCCTGCATTTCCCGGTGAGTTCGATATTTTCCCGTGCCGATGATCAAACGAGAGTTAAATGTTTTTCCTGCTAAGTTAAAAGTATCCGTCATAAAAATAAGTTCAAAGTTCAAGGTTCAAGGCTTAAAGTTTGTTAAGAGAATTTCCTTTTACCAATTTTACAATCGCAAACCATACCAATTTATTCAATCGTTTAGATTTTATCAAAAAACCAGACAAAAGAAATGCGGACTGAAAACTCAATCCGCAACTTTGAACCTAAAACTTTGAACTTTGAACCTTTTCAACCGCCGCCGACGAAGTGAATTATTTCAATTTTATCGGCATCGGCTATTTTCACCGTTTCCCAATCTTTTTTCCGAACAACTTCTTTATTCAATTCGACGGCGACGCGCTCCTGCGGCAAATCGAGCTTTTCGAGCAGCTCGCGCAGGCTTAATTGTTGATTTATCTCCCTTGTCTCGCCGTTTATAAAAACTTTCATTTCTAGCCGTGTAAAATCGCCCTTCTCAATTCGGTTTCCTCGTTGCCACTCATCGCGCGGATCAAAACCACAGCGCGCCCGGATTTAAATTGCGGCATTTGCAGATGCACGGTCGCTATTCCATTGCTATCAGTTTTAGCGTGAAAAATCAAAGGGCGAAACGCCGAGCCGAGAATCTTCACCATTATATGCGTTCCGCTCAAGCCTTTCTTCGTATTGCCGCGATGCACCAAAATACCGATGGTTTTCTTTTCGCCGCTGCGAAATGTTTCGTTACCGAGAAGTTCGATGTTAAGATTCCCGTCAACTACCTGTTCGGCGCCGATGCCTTCCGTAAGAATTTGGACGGCTTCGTCGGGCAGAATCATTTCTTCTTCGACAATCTGCACGTCTTCGATAATCGGCTCAAGAATTTTCACCGGCACGTCCCAAATCGGCACGGGTTTCCGAATCGGCACGACCGGCTCAACCTTTTCCGCGACCATTTCAGCCTTTTCTTCAGCTAGAATTTTGTCCAGATCAAACGGTATTTGTGCAGTTTGAGGCTGTTCCACAGGCGGTTTTTCATTTAAAAACTGCGGAACGGGAATTTCGGGTTTCGCACCTCCGTTTTTCGCGGGCTTTGTTTCGGGTCTTATTTCCTGCGGAATTTGCGGTTGTTTTACCTCCGGCGGCGGAGCGGCGCTTGGCTTTGTTTCTTTCGGCTGGACAATTTCCTTCTGCGCGATTAAGCCGTTTTGTTTGGCAGCGGATTCCTTCATCGTCATCCGCTTGAGGTCTTCGATGCGCCCGGCGCGAATCGCCGCGCAGATTAATTTATGCTGTTTTTGCAGCCGTTCGGCTAAAACTTTCTCATCGAAGTTCGCCACCAAATCGTCATAAGGCGAACGCTTGCTCGCCAAAATCGTCCCCCGATGATAGACCAGAGACAAAATAAGCGGCGTCGCCAAACCTTTGTCTTCGGTCTGGACGTGATAGGTTGTTCCCTGAAATTCGATGTCTGTGTTGAACCCGGTAATCACGAAGTTTATAAAATCGGCGAGAAACGAACAATTCTTCGGCGCAGTTAGCCAACTATGAAAGTATCACAGGCGCGGATTTACGGTCAATAAATATATTTGTAAAGCAGTATCCTAATTTTATGCAGCCTGCCTCCCGCATTCATTTATCTGTTTTCTAAAATTTTATACAAAGTTACTTTATATTATAAAGTTCTTGACAAACAAAACAAGTTGATGTAAATTTCAAATCAATTTGGCGAAGACTCAAGCAATTCGCAAAGTTACACATTCGCTAAGTATGTAAGACCTATTTACCAATGGTGTTCAGGCATTAAAAAATGCAGGTTGAGAGGAAAAGTTTAATAATATCTAAATTTTAAGGAGAAGTAATTATGAATAATAACTCAATTGTTTTGAATATAATCAGCTGGATATTCGGCATAATGTTTTTTGCAATCGGCGTAGTGAATACCTTTTGGGGGAACGACCCCGGTTTCGGAATTTTTATACTTCTTCTTTCTTTGGTTTATTTTCTTCCCGTAAATGACATTCTCAAGAAGATGACCGGTTTCTCAATGCCGAGGATGGGAATAGTAAAAATCCTCCTCGGCATTTTTATTCTCTGGGCAGCGTTAGGCGTGGGTGAATTGTTCGACAAGATAGACCTTATGATGATGGATTTCCGCGGATAACCTTATTATAAATTACAAGATTAAGTTTCAAAATATGAGTATT
>DATHTS010000368.1:0-2062 GCA_035462935.1 Pyrinomonadaceae bacterium | reverse complement strand
TGGGAGCGCGGCTATAAATGGAAAGCGCATGAGCAATGGGAGGAGGTTCTCAATCGGTCGGCTTTTGGGTCACTTTTGCGCGAAGGAAAATTTGCTGAAATTTGCGCTTATGCCGTTAGGATTGAATCGAGGACAAACCTGCTTTTCTCATTCGAAAAAATGGCTCTGCGCGATGCCGTAAAAACCCAAGAAGGCGCGAAGTTGTTTTCGACGGGGCTTTTTGAATTTCTTTACGGACGCGGAAAAATTGAAAGAAAATTCGAGCGTTGGTGCGAGACAATCGCCTCGCTTCCCAGAAAACAGACGCGAGTTTTAACTCACCCGCTCGCAACGGTTTTTGGATTTATAGCGCAGCCTGAAACGCATATTTTTCTAAAACCGAACGTGACACGAACGGCAGCCGCTGAGTATGGTTTTAACCTGCATTATAAATCCCAACCTTCCTGGGAAACTTACGCGAGCATGCTTGAATTTGCCAAGACAATAAAGCGCGACCTCAGTGATTTGAAGCCGCGCGATATGATAGACATTCAATCTTTTATGTGGGCTCAGGGTTCGAGCGAATATGGGGAATAAAGTCTTTGTAATCAAAAATTCAAAATCAATTTCCCGTCTTTTTCTTCCACCAGAACGCTTCCGCCGTCGGAAAGTTTCCCGAAAAGAATTTCCTGCGCCAAAGGCTGTTTAATCTTTTCGTGAATCAAACGCGACATCGGACGCGCTCCATAGCGCCCGTCAAAACCGTTTTTCGCCAGCCATTCACGAGCCGTTTCTTCCAATCGCACCAAGACGCGCTTTTCCGCCAGTTGTCCGTTTAATTCCTTGATAAATTTATCAACAATGAGTTTGATAATTTCAATATCCAAAGCCTTAAACGGCACCCAGGCGTCGAGACGATTGAGAAATTCGGGCGAAAATGTGCGTTCGATTGCGCCTTTTGCCTGTCCTTTTGAGCTTGCTTGATTGCGGAAACCCATACCCCCCGAAGATAACTCTCTCGCTCCGGCGTTGGTCGTCATAATCAAAATCACGTTGCGAAAATCCGCCTTTTTACCGTTGTTGTCGGTTAAAGTCGCTGAATCCATTACTTGAAGTAAAAGATTAAATAAATTCGGATGAGCCTTTTCGATTTCGTCCAAAACTAAAACCGCGTGCGGGTTTCGCATTATGGAATCGGTTAAAAGCCCGCCCTGATCAAAGCCGACGTATCCGGGCGGCGCGCCGATAAGACGTGAAACTGTGTGCGGCTCGGCGTATTCGCTCATATCAAAGCGGATAAATTCAACGCCTAAAATCTCCGCAAGCTGTTTAGATACTTCGGTTTTCCCGACTCCGGTCGGACCTGAAAACAAAAATGAACCGACCGGCTTTGTTTCGTGTCCGAGACCGGCGCGTGAAATCTGGATCGCGTCAACAATTTTATTAATCGCATCATCCTGCCCGAAAATCACTTCTTTCAAATCCCCGCGCAGGGTTTTCAATCTGTCTTTTTCATCGGCGACAACCGTTTTCGGCGGGATTTTCGCCATCCGCGCAATCGTGTTTTCGACCATCTGCACGGAAATTTGCGACGGGCGCTTGTCTTCGGATAAAAGCTTTGTAGCCGCGCCGACTTCATCAATTACGTCAATTGCTTTGTCGGGCAAATGCCGGTCGTTTATATACTTCCCTGCTAATTCCGAAGCGCTTTTTAATGATTCGTCCGAATATCTAACGCCGTGATGCTCTTCGTAAAATCGTTTCAAACCTTTCAAAATCTGGTAGGTTTCATCAATCGTCGGCTCGCCGATCTCGATTTTTTGAAAACGTCTTGCCAAAGCTCTGTCGCGTTCAAAAGCGGCTTTGTATTCGCTGTAAGTGGTTGAGCCGATACAGCGCAATTCCCCATCCGCCAATGCGGGTTTTAAGATATTTGAAGCATCCATCGAGCCGCCGGAAACCGCGCCCGCGCCCACAATCGTGTGAATTTCGTCAATAAAAAGAATTGCGTTTTCCTGTTTTTTGAGGTCATTAATTATCGCCTTGAAACGCTGTTCAAAATCGCCGCGATAACGGGTTCCCG
>DATHTS010000367.1:0-1660 GCA_035462935.1 Pyrinomonadaceae bacterium | reverse complement strand
CACCGCCCAATCTGAAAAATCAAATTAAACAAAAATCATATCCGCAAAGGCATCACGATATATTTGTAATCGTAATTCGTATCGCCCGCAATGCTCATCTGCGTTTGCGCGTTGCCGTCCTTAAATTCAAAGGCGATTCGTTTTGGGCGATTCGTTTCTTTGACGCGGACGGTTTCGCCGTCGGTTTCCTGTTCGGTTCCGGTAGTTGCGGCTTCCGCTTCGCTTGCGCCGACGACGTTTAGGAAATCCTGTAAATACTGCGAATTAAAACCGATGCTAACTTCTTCGCCCGCGTATTCGGCATTGACTCGCTCGTTCGCTTCGCCTTCTTCCGAGCTTTGCGCTCCGATTTCGATTTCGTTAGGTTTGATCGTCAGACGAACTGAGCGCGTTCTTTCGTCCGCCATCAAAGCCACGCGGCGAATCGCGTTTCGCATTTCCTCGGCGTCGAAAGTAACCGTTTTGTCGTTGTCCTTCGGAATCACCATTTCATAATTCGGAAATGTGCCGGAAAGTTTGCGCGTGATGAGAAGCCTGCCGCCGACTTCAAAATAAATATGATTCGCGTCTTCGCCGAAACTGACATTTCCTTGAGCATCGCGGGCGATTTTTGTCAGCTCCATCAGAGCCTTCTTCGGAATCAGAGAGTCCATCGTTTCGGTTTGCGCCGTCTCAGGCAGCTTTTTCTCTATGAAGGCGAGGCGATGCCCGTCGGTCGTAACCATCTTCGCCGTATCGCCTTCAATCATAAATTTCGCGCCCGAAAGCGTGAAACGCGATTGCTCGTTAGTAATTGCGAAAGCGGTGTTGTGAATAAAGTGATTAAAAATCTCGGCGGAAAGGCTGCGCGGCACGCTTTTGAATTCCGGGACTTCGGGAAACTGCTCGCGGCTGACACCGGCTAATTTGAATTTCGATTTACCGCAGGTCATACTCACCCATTCATTTTCTTCCTTTTTAAAGTGAACGTCCTGATCGGGAAGCAGGCGAACAATATCGAAAAGCTTTCTCGCCTGAACGCACATCGCGCCCGACTGTTTAATATCCGCTTCGCCCTCGCAGCGAATCGTAACGTCCAAATCCGTGCCGAGAATGCGAATCGCATTTTCGCCGACCGATTCGATCAGGATATTCGACAAAACGGGAATCGTGCTTTTCTTTTCGACAATGCCGTTGACGTATCCGAGTTCGTCTTTTAAGACGCTTTGCTTGATTGTAAATTCCATATTCTTTCTCCGGTCTATTTATTATATTATTGCAAAAAACAAAAGTTATTAGAAAGGTGTAATCACAGATAAAATATTTTGCTTAAAATCCGTATTCAATTATGGTTTCTTTTTCTTAATAAATTCTTCAAGTTTTACTTTCAAAAACGCTTCGCTTTTTACTTCTTCTAATACTTTAAAAACTATATATATTTCTTAGTAGTAGTAATAGTGCCTGTGGAAATGTGGAAAACCGGCTTAACTAATAAAAAACATTATCTTTATACGTCCACAGGGGATGTGGAAAACTTGTGGAAAATTATCCTGCCTGTGGAAATTTTAGACAAAAAGACACTTTTTCCACAGTTTCCACAGGCGCTATTTTAGGGCAGCCTGTGGAAATGTGGAAAACTTTGTTTAAGTATTGAATGTAAAAGCAATACTTAAACAGTCCG
>DATHTS010000366.1:0-3342 GCA_035462935.1 Pyrinomonadaceae bacterium | reverse complement strand
GAGAAAATCGAATCCGCGTATCTGAATTTGATTGACACTCTGCGCGAAAGCGGAAAATATGACGAAGCCAATATTTGGGTTGAAAACACAAGAAAAAGATTTTACGACACGCCCGCCGAAGCCAACGCTTTGCAGGCGCGTTTGCGGATGGAAATTTTCCGTCAGGATTGGGCGAAAGCAATCGAAGCGGCGGATGATTTGCTGAAACTCAGAAGCCTTTACCGCTCAATGACCAGCGCCGATGAAGCAAAATACTTAAAAGCCTTCGCGCTGGAAAAAGCCGGGCGCAAAGCGGAAGCGATTTCCGTTTACGCTTCGATTCCCGACAGTTTCAGTTCATATTACGGCGGTCTGGCAAGCGAAAGATTAAGCGTTCTCGCGCCGAATTTTGTAAAGAAAACCGCTCAAGTTTCCGCCGCAATGCTGCGCGATTATCCCGCGCCGTATCGCGCCGAAATTCTGCGCTACGCCAAACCGAAAGGCGTTGACCCGCGTTTTGTGCTGGCAATTATGAAACAGGAAAGCAGTTTCCGCCCGCAAGCCAAATCGCCCGCCGCCGCTCGCGGACTTTTGCAGCTTGTCTATGACACCGCTTTGAAATACAACAAACAAGCCGGTTTTCAGAATATTACGGGAGAAAGCCTCTATATTCCAAGCATCAACATCGCCATCGGCACCGAATATATGGCGGATTTGAAAAACCAATTCAGCGGCGTTTACGAAGCGATTGCCGCCTCTTATAACGGCGGCGAAGACAACGCGGCGCGCTGGCTAAACCGCAGCAAGCCGAAAGAACCGGCAATTTTCGCTTCGGAAGTCGGATTTGCAGAAACTAAAAATTATGTTTTTAAGGTAATGAACAATTATCGCGTTTATCGTGAGCTTTACACGGAAGATTTATTGAGACGATAAGCCTGTAAGAAAATAAATCAATTTATCTTTTAACATCTTCAACTAAAGGTAGTAATTTATCTCTCATCTTCGACAAATTTAGCGCGGTGAATGGCTGACCTTCAAAGACAATCTGTTTTGTATCCGCACCGTGTTTTCGTAGATATTCAGTCACGTTCATCCAGCGAATGCGCCCGTCGGATGTGCGGATGACGAGCATTACGGGATATTTGTGCGCTTGCCAGTATTCAGCCCAACGTGGATTTTTGATTGTAAAAATCTCCTTTTCGTCGCGTCTTCGCGGGCGAAGGTAAGAATCACCGGATTTGAGTTGAAGATAAACACGTTCGCCGCTTGCCTTTCCTTCGTTATCTTTGAACTCGATTTCGCCGTCAATGCCCCAATCCGAATTCGGAGTCGGGCGAAATATCTGTCCTGCTTCGCCCGCAATGGTGAAAGCGTGACCGACAAGAATTAGTTCGAGGCTTTCATTGTCCAGATTGATTTGCGCGTCTTCGTCCATCTTCTGAACCGTGCGGCGGAATTCGTCCGAGGCAAATTTCTCTTCAATCATATCAATCAACATCACACGCTTATCGCAAAAGCCGCAACGAATATCTTTGTCGCCTCTTTCCAAACGCACCTTGATTGCTTTGCGATTTTCAAGCGGCTCGTTGCAATGTGGACAAACATAAGAGCGAACGCGGGTCACGTCTTTTGCTTTTTTGAGCAGATGTTCGTGAATGTATTTGATGAAAGAGACCTGCGTATTCACATCAACGCCCGCCTCAAAATAAACTGTGATTTCCGCTTCGCCTTCCGTCTTTTTGTGCATTTGCAAGCCGACGCGCTTTTCGTCGTGAGTTTTGAAATCGGCGGCGTATTTCCAAAGCTGTTCTTTCGCGAAATCGTTTGTATAATGCAGGCGCACGACGAGCGTCGAATAAATTTCATCAAGCACACCCGAAAAACCGTAAGTGACAAAGACGTTCGGATGGTCTTTTATTTCATCTCTTTCCTGTTTGAAGTAAGAAGGAAAAACAAGTTGTGTTCCATACGCTGTGTCTTCGCGAATACAGAGCGAATGATTGACGAATGTTTCTATTATCGCGCGCAAAAGAATTTCTTCATCCGAAGATTTTAACCGTTTCATATCTTCAGGAAAAGGAATGTTTGCCGCAAGCACATCCCGTTCGGTTACACAGCCAATGTCGTCGGAACTTTCACGCGCACAGCGCACAACGACGGAAGCATAGTTGTTAATCTCTTCGGGACGAAGCAGGATGAAGTCGCCAAAATCAAGCGGCTTTATCAAACCTTGCCCGCCCAACAAACCGACGACTGCACGTAAATTCGCTTCTTCGATTGTTTCCTGTTGCAGTTCCATTTGCAGACGTTGGCGAAGCTCTGCAAAACGAATCAGCGCAATGTCTTCCTGCTTGATGCGAAGGATTGCATCTTTCAGAGTTTTGAAAAGTTTTGAAGTCGAAGTCCATGGCAATCTTTCCCAGGGGATATATTTGGCAATAGCTTCTTTGAGGTCGGCGCAACCGTCGCCCGCTTTAGCCGATGTGTTCAGGAAATAATCGTAACCGTGTTCGGCACAATATTGGTCGAGCTTTGCCTGGCTAACTATAATGCCGCCTCTCTCACAACGCCCCGCGACGAGCAGTTTCACAGGAGCGTTTTTGACGGCAATACTCAAAGCCTTTTCCCAATGTGCCAAAGGCTTAAAAGGCTCATCGCTCTGCGGATCAATAACCATCACAGCCAACGCCGTCTCGTCCATAAAAAGCTGATGAATGAGCCTGTAATCAGGCTGTCCGGCAAAATCCCAAAGCCAAATCTCGCGCTCCATCTCCACCGTATCTAAATCAGACAAAGGCAACTGCCAAACATTCATCCCGTGTGTAGAATCGGTTTTCTCCCAACGGTCTTCAACAAGGCGAATCGCCAGACCTGTTTTGCCAACGCCCGATTCACCGATTAACGCAACCTTTGCGTTTGTATAGAGTTTGGAATCATAAGGTGAAGAAACAGAAAGCGAAGTTGAAACGGGTATTTCCAACGCGGGAAAATCCCACACGCGAAGTGTTTTGTCCTCAGAACCAGAAATAATCTGTTTTCCATCCGATGTGATGGCAACCGACCAAATCCAACCGGAATGACCTTCCAAAGTATTCAGACAACGACCGGAAGATAAATCCCAAACCCGAAGTGTTTTGTCGTTAGAACCGGAAACAATTTGTTTTCCGTCTGGCGTGATGGCGACTGCCCAGACCGGAATGGAATGACCTTCCAAAGTATTCAGACAACGACTGGAAGCTAAATCCCAAACCCGAAGTGTGTTGTCGTTAGAACCGGAAACAATTTGTTTTCCGTCCGGTGTGATGGCGACTGTTAATATAAAATCGGAATGACCTTCCAAAGTATTCAGACAACGACCGGAAG
>DATHTS010000365.1:0-2920 GCA_035462935.1 Pyrinomonadaceae bacterium | reverse complement strand
TCTTTACTCTCCACTCGCAACTCTCTACTGATTTATAAGTTCTTTCAACTCTTTTCCCGGCTTGAAATAAGCGACGCGCTTGGCGGGAATATCAACGGACGAGCCGGTTTTCGGGTTTCGTCCCTGACGCGAACCGCGCTCGCGCAGGCGAAAACTGCCGAAACCGCGCAGTTCAATCTTTTCGCCTTTGTTTAATGTTTCTTTAATGGTGTCAAATACAATCTCGACCAATTGTTCAGCGTCCTTTTTGGTCATATCCGCCTCTCTGGCAACTCTTTCTACTAAATCTGCTTTCGTCATTCTCCTTTCCTCCTAAAAAATAAAGTTCAAACCCGCTTACCGTAACACGCGATTTTTCAACTGAACTCACGCTTGAGGTCGCAGCTTTGAACTGGAATAATTTAATAATCAATTATATCAGCTTTAACTGTTAGCTGATTTTTCTTCAGTCTGCTCAGCCGTTTCGCCGGTCGGTTCATTTTCCGAACCTGTTTCTCCGGCGACTGCGTCCGCATTTTCTATGTTTCCTTCTGTTTCTCCTGTTACTTCTGTTTGAGAATCCGCCGATTCCTCGCCTTCCTGAGTATTTTCAGCTTGCGCTTCTGAATCAGTTTCAGCCGTTGCCGCCGTTTCTTCTCCGGTTTCAGCAGTTTCTTCATTTACTTCGGGGGCAGCTTCGGTTTCCTGAGCGGGATCTACTGTTTCCGATTCTTCCGTTTGTTCGGTATTCTCAGCCGTCGTTTCCGTTTCGGCGGTTTCAGCTGTGGATTCTTCGGACTCTTCGGTTGCTTGAGCGGCTTCTGTTTCTTCGACTTCTGCCGAAACCTCCCCGCCCCCGCCCGCTTCTTCAGCGATTGCCTCGGTCGGTTCAGCAACTGATTCCTGAGTCTCTTCCGGTGTGGCTTCGCTTTCAGCAGTAACTGCTTCCGCTGTTTCTCCGGTTTCGGCAGTTGCGGCTTCCGTAGTTTCTTCAGCGGTCGCTGGTTCAGCAGTTTCTTCAGTCGGAGTTTCATCCGAAGCGGTTTCCGCAGTCACTTCGCTTCCGGTTTCTTCTGCGGCTGTTTCCGCTGCCGGTTCACTTACAGCTTCTTCGGCAACGGCTTTTTCCGGTTGCGGCTCTTCTTTGGTTTCCTCGGTTCTCGAGCCGAATTTCAGCTTGGCAAGTTCGCCGAGCGAAGCCATTCCGCCTTTCGCGTCGGTCGAATAAATCTTCGTGTCAACCACCGGCTCTTCTTCCTTGCCGACGGCGCGGTGCGATAAACCGATTTTTTGGTCGTGCGCCTCGATTCGGAGGATTTTGAAATCGAGTTCCTGCCCCATTTCAAATTGTTTTTTCGGGTCCTCGATCCGGTCGTCGGAAAGCTCCGAGATGTGACACAAACCCTCGAGTTCATCGGCTAATTCCACGAAAACTCCGAAGTTGGCAAAACGCGAGATTTTTCCGCGAACGACATCGCCGGGCTTGTGCGTCGCCACAAAAGTTTCCCACGCGCTCGGCATCAAATCCTTCATCGAAAGCGAGATTTTACGCGCTTCGTTATTTATTTTCGTGATAACGGCATCAACTTCCTGTCCTTTGTGCAGAACGTCTTTCGGATGCTTAATTTTTCTCGACCAGGAAATGTCGGAAATATGCACCAAGCCTTCGACGCCTTCCTGAACTTCGACAAACACGCCGAAATCCGTCACATTGCGAACCTGACCGCGAACTTTGTCGCCGACTTGATAAGTCGAAATGAATTCATCCCAAGGATTCGGCAAAAGCTGTTTGATTCCGAGACTGATGCGGCGTTCTTGTGGGTCAACGTCTAGTATTTGAACTTCGATCTCGTCGCCTTTTCTGACCACGTTTTTCGGATGCTTGATGCGCTTTGACCAGGACATTTCCGAAACGTGCACCAAACCTTCGACGCCCGGCTCCAATTCGACAAACGCGCCGTATTCCGTAACGCTCGTAACCTTTCCTTTAACCCGCGAGCCGATTGCGAAAATTTCGTCAACCGCTTCCCAGGGGTCTGGAATAAGCTGTTTATAACCGAGAGAAATTTTTTCCTTTTCGCGGTTGAGCTTCAGAACTTTGACCTGAACGTGATCGCCGGGTTTGAAAACCTCGCCGGGCTTGTTGATTCTGCCCCACGACATATCCGTGATATGAAGCAAGCCGTCAATACCGCCGAGGTCAACAAACGCGCCGTATTCGGTCATATTCGTGATCGTTCCTTCGACGATATAGCCTTCGTCAATCTGGCTCAAAGTTTCGGCTTTTTGCTGATTGATGACTTCATCGGTGATGACTTTGCGCGAAAGCACGATGTTGTCGCGCTTGCGGCTGAAGCGTATAACTTTGGCTTCGATGTCCTGACCGATATACTCGTCAAGATTGCCGACGTGACGCGAATCAATCTGCGAACCGGGCAGAAAAGCCTCGACGCCATTCAGGTCAACTTTTAAGCCGCCTTTGGTTTTGTCCGTGATTCGTCCGGTTACGGTCGTGCCTTCGTTAAAGGCTTTTTCCGCCGTATCCCAGGCGACACGCTGCTGCGCGTCGCGGTAGGAAAGCGTCGGCGGCGCGTCGGTCGAAACGATGTTTTTGATAACGACTTCGACTTCATCGCCTTTCTTGACGGTCATTTCGCCTTCGGGCGTAGTAAATTCCTCGCTCGGAACAACGCCTTCGGATTTGTAGCCGAAATCAATTAAAACGCCGCGTTCGGAAATCTCGACTATCTTTCCGGTAACAAAATCGCCGTTGCGATAATCGGTTTGCTCCTGCTCGAACTGTTCGAGAATCGCGCCGAAATCAATTTCGCTGCCTGCTTCCGGTTTGCCGGGAGCTTCCGCCGGCTGCGCCGGAGCGGTTTCCGCTGGCTGCGGTGTTTCCGTTGTTTCCTTTGCCGCAGATTCGCCTGAATTTTCCGCT
>DATHTS010000364.1:0-7259 GCA_035462935.1 Pyrinomonadaceae bacterium | reverse complement strand
TATCTGTGTTTATCTGCGTTCATCTGCGGTTTCATTTTTCTTTTTTCTTTAGATTCCAATACCCAAAAGACTTCAGCCGAAGATGCAGTAAATGAAATCGAAGCGGCAACTTCGACGCGACAGGAATTTTTCGGAGCGGAGGCAATTGTGGCTTTGCCGACAGCCGAGGCGAGGCAGAATCTTTTAAAACTCGCGGAAAAGCAGCCTGAAAATCCGCAGATTCTGGAAAGACTCGCCGATCTCGAAGAAAAACTCTTACTGTTTGAAGAAGCGGAAAAAAATCTGAAGCGTTTGGCGGGAATTGATGCGGCAAAACTCGTGAATCTAGCCGTGTTCTATCACAGCCGCGCTCGTTTTGAAGATGAAGCCGCAATTCTGCGGAAAATTCTTTTTTCGACCGAAGCGGAAAATCGCGCACAGGTTTTTGAAAGGTTGATTAATCTGGCGCGGATTCACGATTTGCGGGAATACTTAAAGCCGGAATTTTTCGCGGAAGTGGCGAGGGAAAATCCGAATGTTTATGAGATTTTTCAGCGATTGATTGAAAAATTGATCGAGGAAAAAAACTACTCGGAAGCCTTAAATTTTACGCAGCAGGCAAAAGCGCAGTTTCCCGAAATGCAGGGCGTTTTGCTGGAAAAGGAAGTTGATATTTTGCTTGAAATGGGCGAGCCGCAGGAGGCGGAGAAAGTTTATCGGGCGGCTTTCGATCCGTTTTGGTCGGCGGAGGAAGCCGGGAAGTTTTATGATTTTTTGAATCGGCAGGATCGTCTTCGCGCTTACGGCGCGGAGCTAAAGACGAGATTCAAGCAAAATCCAGCCGATTTCGATGCGGCTATTCGTTTGGCGCTTTATCGGGATCACGATTACAGCTACGGGAATGACGATCTTTCGCCGATTATTCTTAAGCTCGAACAGGCGAAGAAGGACTGGACGATTGAAGAACTTGTAACCGTTACGCGGCTTTTGCTTCAGGCAAACGAGGGCGATTTGGCGTCGCGGTTTCTCTACACGCTCTATTTGCGAGAGGATTTTCAAAAAAGCGGCGAGATGCGGGCGAAGATTCTTTATCAGCTTTTCGAGATGTTTTCCGACGCGGAAAATCAAAGGCTTCCGCTGACGAAAGGCGATTTGCGCTTTTATGAAGACGTAGCGAAAGCCGACACGAAGCCGGGAATTGCGACAGGGATTCTTTCGCTGATTTTTTCCGACACAAATCCGCGTCAAAGACTTGAAGAACAGGAAGTCAAAGCAACCAAATATTTCAACCGCGCCGCCGCGTATCGAATTTTTGAGGAATACAAAAAAGAGTTTCCGACCTCGCCGGAACTCGCGCAGATGTATCTCGACATCGTACGGCTTTACACAGCAACCGGAGAAACGGAAATTGCGGAAAAGACTCTGAACGAATTTGCCGAAAGATACGAAAATTCGAGCGATTATCCGGCGGTCGCGTTGAAATTAGCCGATGCTTTTGTCTTTGTGGGAAATGCGGAAAAGGAGCGTAAAATTTACCGGAAAGTTTTGGATTCTCTCGGAAAAAATCAGAAGGGCGCGCAAAACTCAGACAATAATTATTCAAATTATTTCACAGCGCAATCGTTTGAATTTTCGCCTAACCGAAATGAAGGAATCAATATTCCGAGTGAAAAATCGAAAAACGATTATTACTACAGCGAACCGGAAACAAATTTCCGGGATTATTTAGGGCGGAAAACTCCCGCAATAACTTACGAGGAAGTTCTTGAAAAACTCGTTGCTTCATTTGCCAAAGAAAAGAAAACGGCGGAGATTCTCGCCGTTTATTCGGATGAAATCGCCAAATACCCGGAGGAAGAATGGCTTTACGAGCGGCGGCTGGCTTGGCTCGAACAGACGAATTTGACGGGTGAACAACTTGAGGTTTATCAGAAGGCGCTGGCAAGGTTTCAGTCGCGCGGCTGGCAGGACAAATTGGCGCGTTTCTTTTTGCGGCAAAACCGGCAGGCGGAATTTGCCGGGCTTTCAGGCGATCTGATCGGAAAATTGAATGATAGAGAAATCGAAAGCTATCTTTCGCAATTTGTTGACGGGAAAATTTCCGCGTCCGGTTTTGAAAAGCATTTGTATCTGAAACTTTATCAAACGGC
Source organism: Pyrinomonadaceae bacterium (assembly GCA_035462935.1). Lineage (GTDB taxonomy): Bacteria > Acidobacteriota > Blastocatellia > Pyrinomonadales > Pyrinomonadaceae > DATHTS01. The sequence goes on along the minus strand of DATHTS010000364.1, from coordinate 5,130 downwards.
GCACGCGCGTTTTCCGCACAATCCGTCGTTTGTCGGCGGTCTTTTGCGGTTTTACAAAACGAACAAACAGGAAGACGAATGGCGAAAATTAGCCGCCGCTTATTATTTTGAATCGAAAATTGTGCGCGAGCAGTTTCTTGACCGTTTAGCTGAAAAAGGCGAGCTGAGAAATTATCTGGAGCAAGCGAAAAATAAAGAAGGCATTGTTTACGAACTTTTTCGCGCCGATGCTTCCGCGCGTTTGTCAAATTTTGAAAATGCGGTGGCGGCTTACCGGAAGTTGAATCAAATTTATCCTAATGAAACGGAATTTTCCGAGCGATTAATCGCTTTTACCCGTTCGTTCGGGCAGAAAAATGCGGAGCTTTTGACGGAAGCGGCGAATGTTTCAAAAGCGCGGGCGGATTTTCTTTCCGCTTCCGCCACGTATCGAACCAGAAGCGGCGAGATTTTCGCCGAGCTGGGAAATTATGAAAACGCGCGGGAGGAATGGGAAAAATTGATTCCGACGGCAAAGGGCGAAAAGGAGATTTATCTCGATACGGCGACCGTCTTTTGGGATTATTTTCAATATGAGGACGCCCGGCGAACGATTGAAAAACTGCGCGAAAAGTTTTGGGACGAAACGCTCTACGCCTTTGAAGCGGGCGCGATTTTGGAAGCGCAGCGCAGGCAAAACGAGGCAATCGGCGAATATGTGAAAGCTTTGGGCTCGGGCGGCGACGAAACGCAGAAAGAGAGAGCGAAAAGGCGTTTGGCGGTTTTGTTTGCCCGCGAAAGACGCGAAAAGGGGAATCAATTGGGAAGATTTATTGAAGCGGCGTTTTTCAAGGAACGCGCATGGCGAAAAAATCCCTCCCTTTTATCGCTCGGCTACGCGGAATTTCTCGCTCAAATCAAAGAAACGGAAAAGGCGGAAAATCTTTTAAATCAAGCGATTCGGCAAAGCTCGGATTCGGAATTTCTCGAAGCGGCGCGGTATTTTTATCAAAGAGAAGGAATTTCGACGGGCGAGCAAGCCGCTTTGAAACGTCTTGCCGAAGCTTCCGCCAGCCCGCGCCAATCAATCGCTTTTTATTTACAACTCGCAGAATCTTTTTCGGAAAACAATAAACGCGATTCAGCCAAGGCTGTTTTGAATCAACTCGTCCGCAAATTTCCAACAAATTACGGCGTAATTACCGAAACAGCCGATTTTTACTACCGTTTGGGTTTTGAAACGGAAGCCGTTAAAACTTTGCAGTCGGCTTTGCCGAAAAGCCGCGGCTGGTATCGGACGGCGCTGGCGCAAAAGCTCGGCAAGCGTTTGATACAGCTAAACAGGCTCGATTCGGCGGAGCGAATTTTGACCGAACTGCACGACGAGGAAAAATCCAACGCAGAAATTTTCGCCGAGCTGGCAAAGGTTTACGTGCGGCAAAATAAGCCGGAAAGTTTGCGGAAGAGTTTTGCCGAAACCGTCGCCGCGCTCGAAAGGACGGAAGCAGACAGGCGCGAGCTTGACTGGGAAATTGCCGAACTGCGCGGGCAAATGATTGACGCTTTTACGCGGCTGGGAGATTTTCGGTCGGCGGTCGAGCAGCATATCGAAATTATCAACCGCGAGCCGGAAAATGAGGAACTGACGGAAAACGCCGTGGCATATGTTCAGCGATACGGCGGCTCGGAGACGCTTTTAAATTATTATCTGAAAACATCGCGGGAAGCTTTTAAGAATTACCGCTGGAATGTGGTTTTAGCGCGGATTTACGAGGCGAATAAGGATTTGGAAAATGCCGCGAAAAATTATCAAACGGCAATCGTCAATCAGCCGGAAATGCACGAGCTTTATCTTTCATTGGCGGAAATTGAGGAGAAGAGAAACAATTTTGACGAAGCCTTGAAAAATCTTGATGAAGTTTTGGTGATGACGAACGACGCGCCGGAATTTGTCAAAAAGAAAATCGAAATCCTGAAAAAAGCCGGGCGAATCGAGGAAATTGAAGCGGAAAAAGCGAAGCTGCCCGCCGAAAAGAAAATAACGGTTGACCAATTTGCCGAAGCCAGAAAACTGGCGAATACCGAGAAGGCGAAATCGCGCGAGCTTTACCGCGAAGCTTTCGCCCGGCTGTTTGAAAATCCCCTGAGCGGCGAGATGACGGCGGCGGATATTTCGGGCTATGTTCGCTCGGCGCGCGAGGAAGAGCCGCTCGATCAAATAAATGAAAGGCTTTGGCTGCTGCGCGAAAAACTGCTGGCGATTGCCGACGAAGCAAATTCAACTCAAGCAGGCGAAGCGCGAAAAAGGCGGGCGATTTTGGACGGCGCGATGGTTGAAGCGGTCGCGGCAATTGCTAAAACGGTCGGAACGGATGAGGAAATTTCGGCTTTGCATCAGGATTGGCAGAGCCGAATTGAAAAAATTTCTTTTTCCAATGACGCGCATAATAACGTCGCGCTCATTCAGGATTTAAGCCGCCGCGCCGGTTTCGGAGATTTGGAGGAAAAGATTTTGCTCAGGCGTTTGGAAGAAACGCGCTTTGCAGAAGACCGGCAGACTTTTTTGCATAATCTAGTTGATTTTTACAACCAGCGCGGCGCGTATCAAAAGACTTTTGAGCTTTTGGAAGAAATCGGAAGCGGCGATTTGATTTTAAAAGCGGAAACGGCGCGGCTGGTCGGAAATCGTGATAAGGAACTCGATGCGCTGCGGGCGATTTATTGGAGACCGAATGAAAAAATAACGAATTCAATAGATGCGAGCGTCGCCAGATATTTGGAGATTTTATATACCGAAAACCGCGAAGAATTAAAATCTCTGAGCGGAAAATCTTCCGTTTATCAATTGCAGTTAATCAATTTTCTGCTCGGCAAAGGCGAGCGCGAGCTAACGCATTCGGCGATTGAAAGCGCCGCTTTGCCGCAGGCTTGGAAACTGTCGCGCCACGCGGAAACATCGCTCGCTTTGAAGGAATTTGACGAAACGGCGGAATGTTATTTTTGCCACGCGCTTCAGCTCGATTCAATCGGGAATCTTATCGCGCAGATTCCCGATAAAAAGCGATTTTTGATAAATGACGACTGGTTTCGTTTGACGCGGCAATACGGCGAATGGATTGAGGAGAAATTAAAATTACGGAATAACACAGATGAACACAGATTTTCGGAAGGCAAAAAATATTTGACGGCGATGATTGAAAATCAGCCGCGCAATTCGGATGAACAGACGAAGTTCGGCGCGTTTTATCTGGAAAAAGGCGAATTGAAATCGGCTGTCGAGCATTTGCGTCTGGCGGTGGAAATGAACGCGGAAGACAGAGCGGCTTGGGCTGAATTGGGCGCGGCTTATTTCAAGATTGGCAGAAAGGATTATGCGGAACAATCCTGGGAAAAAGCTTTGCAGGCGGAAGATGTTCAGAGCGGTTTGATTTACTTTCAGGGTTTGCGGAAATACGATTTGAGCGGCGAGGCGCGCGAAAAGCTCAAGCCGGTGATCGTGAAGTTTCTGGAAAATTTCGATGCGGAAGATTCGGGAGATTTTCAAAATTTAATACGCGCCGTCGCCGCATCATTTGTAGATGAAGCTGAAAAATCCGCGTACTTTCTGCATATTTTAGAACGGCGACCGACCGATACATCGCTTGCCGAAATGCTGACGGGCGAGAATTTGGTTGCAAAAAGCGAGCAGGGCAAATTTTACGAATTGCTGATTGAGCGCGGCGAAGGTTTGAGCAGTTACACTTATGATTACAATTTCAAATCCGTTCAGCAGAGAGCCTGGACAATCGCCGACGCTGAATCAATTTACGAGCAGGATAACGAATTCAAAGCGGAAGAGCCGGAAAATAAACGTCTCAATTGGCAGAGAAACTATCTTGAACTGCTGCTTGCAGAAGGCGAAAACGCGAGAGCCGAAAAGTTAATTGCGGAAATCGAAAAAGAATTAAACGGGCGTTATGCGCGACCGGATTGGCTCAGACTCGCAAAAATTCGGCTGCGAATTAGATCAGGCAAGTTTGATTTTGCGGAAGCCGAACGTTTTATCGGCGTCTCGGTCAGCGAATCGGCAGCGAAAATAATTCCGCCTGATTCGGAGCGTTTCAATGAAGTTTTGCGGATTTTGAAGGACGAAAAACTTGATGCGCAAGCCATTCAGTTGAGCGAATCGTTTTTCGCGCGGATGCTCGCGCTCGAACGGTTCGATGCGGCAAATTTTATCGGTTTAGCCCGCGCGCAATTTCAAAAAGGCGAAACGGAAAAAGCCTTGCGAGTTTTGCAGTTGATGATTGACGCGAGCGAGGAGGAAAAACGCGAAACGGCTTTGGCTGAACTGACCGCGCTCGACATAATAAAAGCGAAAATGGCTGATGCGACGAAACTTTCGGAAAATGAAACAAAAGTGATTTCAGTTCAATCGGAAATGCTAAAACTCGCTGCCGAAATTGCTTTTGAATTTGGACAAACTGAGGCGGCAATCACTTTTCACAGTGAACTTTTAATAGTTGCTCCGAATGACGCTGAAAACAAGATTCGGCTTGCCGAAATTCTTATTCAAAACAATCAAAAAGATAAAGCCGTTTTGATTTTGAATGAAATTTTGAACGACCGGAATTCACTGCGCCCGGCGCGTTGGGATGCGCGGCGGATTTTGTTCGGCGCGGGCGCAAACGTTGAGATTCCGATCATTGCTTTTGATTCGTTTTCGCAATTTTATAACGGCTTTTCCGTAGAAAAATCCAATCAAAATGAAGCCGTCGAATTTTTTATAAATTCTTTGATTGCCGACAAAGATGCCGAAACTTCCGCCCGTCAAAAGCTCATCGAGCTTTATGCTTTGTCCGGTAAACCTTTCGCCGCGCTGAAACTTGCGGAAACCGATAGGACGGCAAAATCCGACGAATTGCTTGAAATTCTTTCCGAAGCGGCGGAAAAAATCGGCGATTACGCGAAAGCAATCGAGTTTGAAAAGATGAAATCGGCGGAAAACGCGGAAAGAGTCGCGCATTTGCAGAGACTCGCCAATGAGAAAAATTGGAAGGCGACGGATTTTACGGTTGATTTGGAGAACACGAGGAAATTATGAATTTGAACGATAAACATAAAATCAAGCGTTTTGAGTCCCGCCTTCAGGCGGCTTTCTGCTGACAAATA
>DATHTS010000363.1:0-8954 GCA_035462935.1 Pyrinomonadaceae bacterium | reverse complement strand
TCGTTCGGATTGTATGGATAATCGGCAAGCGTCGTTCCGTAGGAGTTGTTGCAAACGCGGATGTTGTAGCGGAATTGATTGACGAGCGTGTAATCCATCGCCTGAACAATCGCAAAAGTCGAAAGCCCGACATCGTTTCCGGCGGTCAATCCGATCAATTTCGCGCCCGGCGCAACGCCCCGGTAGAATCCGCCGGAAGCTTTCCCCGTTCCCGCGGTAACTCCGGCTCCGAAAGTTCCGTGTCCGCCTTCGACATCGGTAATCAGCTGGTCTTCAACCGGAATCATCGGAAAGAAACCCATTGGAAGATTTAGCGGAACTTCAGCGGTCGGGAAAAATACGTTTTGAATGACGTTATCGCCAAGCTGGAGGTCGGGATGCGTGGCGTCAATGCCGGTGTCAATATACGCGACACCGATATTTTTTCCCGTAACGGGCAAGCCTTGATTTTGCGTTGTAACTTCTGTGTCAGCCAGCAATTTTTCAACCCCGATAAAGTTTCGGCTTTCATTATTTAAAACCTTGAAAGTATGGTTCGCGTAAATCGAGCGAATATCGTTTCTTTTTCTCAAGGCATCAAATTGCGATTTATTTATCTTGGTCAAAACCATCGGCAATTCCTGCAAATATCTGCCGCCGGTTATGCCGAGCGATTGGAGCATCAAAAAATCCGCGTTTCTCGGCTTCTGGTTAAATGTAATAACCACCGGCGTCAGCGAAAACGGCGCGCTGCTTATCTGTTGAGCCAACCGCGGATCAACCGACGGAGCCGCTGATACCACTATTTGAATAACCAGAACCAAAGTTAAAACTGCAATGCTGTAAAATCCCTTTTTCATCTCAATAACCTCCTGCCTAAATAACAACTGCCATCTTATCTTCAAGACTAAATGCAAATGCTTGAGAAATCCTTGAGGGAAAGTTGAGGTTTTATTTTTGTTGTAAAAACGGGAGTTAAATGAATTCTTGAGCCGCCGCAATCTTGCTTTGCGGCTTTTTACCTTTTAAACTAAAGTTAAGTCAGTTTTATTAAAAAATTTTTAGGAAGAATTTATGCCAGAAGTTAAAGAAGCACAATCGGAGATACAAGAGGAAGTCCAGCGTTGGGAAGAAGAAACTTTAGAACCTGTCATTACCAAACGACCGGAACGCAAAATGAAATTTGAAGGTGTGTCGCTTGAGCCGGTCAACCGGCTTTACACGCCCGCCGATACGGAAAACGTTGATTTCGATGACGATATTTCGTTTCCCGGCGAATTTCCCTACACGCGCGGAATTCACCCGACCGGCTATCGCGGGCGGCTTTGGACAATGCGGCAATTCGCCGGATTTTCCTCGCCCGAAGAAACAAACCGCAGATTTAAATATTTGATGGCGCAAGGTCAAACAGGTTTGAGCGTCGCGTATGATTTGCCCGCTTTGATGGGTTTGGACGCGGATTCGCCACTTTCGGAAGGCGAGGTCGGAAAATGCGGCGTGGCTGTTTCTTCTCTGGCGGATTTTGAAGTTTTGTTTGACGGAATTTCGCTGGAAGACGTAACTGTTTCGCAAACAATAAACGCCCCTGCTTGGATTTTTCTGGCTTTTTATTTAGCTGTTGCCGAAAAGCAGGGCGCGGATTTCAAGAAGATTTCCGGCACTTTGCAAAACGATATTTTAAAGGAATACATCGCGCAGAAAGAATGGATTTACCCAATAAAACCGGCGATGAAATTGGTGATTGATACTTTTGAATACTGCACAAAATACGTGCCGAAATACAATCCGATTTCCGTCTCCGGCTATCACATCCGCGAAGCGGGCTCGACCGCTTTGCAGGAATTGGCGTTCACCTTGCGCGACGGCGTGGAATACGTTCAATACGGCGTCGAACGCGGAATGGACATTGACGAATTCGTCCCGCGCATTTCTTTCTTTTTCAACGCGCACAACGATTTCTTTGAGGAAATCGCCAAATATCGCGCCGCCCGAATCGTCTGGGCGAAAACGATGCGCGACCGTTTCGGCGCGAAAAATCCGCGCACGATGCAGTTAAGATTCCACACGCAAACCGCCGGAGTTTCCTTGACTGTTCAACAGCCTTTGAACAACATTGCGAGAGTCGCAATCCAAGCGCTCGCCGGAGTTTTAGGCGGAACGCAGTCTCTGCACACTGACGCTTACGACGAAGCATTGGCGCTTCCGACCGACGAAGCGGCTTTGATCGCGCTTCGCACGCAGCAAATTATCGCCGAAGAAACCGGCGTCGTGAACACGGTTGACCCGCTCGGCGGCAGTTGGTATCTGGAATCTCTAACCAAGAAAATGGAAGAAGGCTGTTTCGATTATTTCGACAAAATTGACGGTTTCGGCGGAATGGTCGAAGCAATCGAAGCCGGATTTCCCCAGCGCGAGATTCAGGAATCGGCGTATCAATATCAAAAAGCGGTCGAAAGAAACGAGCAAACCATCGTCGGCGTCAACAAATACGTGATGGAAAACGAAATTTCCAAAACGGACATTCTGAAAATTGACGAAAACGTCCGCGATCATCAATTGGAAAGACTCGAAAAAGTTAAATCGCAACGCGACAACGGCGCGGTTGCGAATGTTTTGGAAAAATTAAAAAAGGGCGCGAAAGAAAATATCAATCTAATGCCCGCGACAATCGAAGCCGTCAAAGCCTACGCCACCGTCGAAGAAATCTGCACAGCTCTGCGGGATGTTTACGGCATTTATGAAGAACCGGCTTTTTAATAAGAAGTTATGGAAGCGATGAGCAATTTACAACTTGAACTTTTGCGGCTTTACGGCAACGACATTTCGGATGAAAGTTTGCGCGAGATAAAGGAGATTCTCGCCAAATATTTCGCCGACAAAGCGTCCAATGCGATGGACAAAGTTTGGGAAGAAAAAAACTTGACCGAAGAGGATATGATTCGTTGGACGAATGAACACAACCCGGCTGAAAATGTTTCTTGACGCGATTATTTTGATTTTAATTTGAAATGATTGATTTTAAGGTTGTCGGCGAAATCACGAATGTTGAAATTATTGCGGTCAATAAAAGCATCCGTGATTTGGCACGACTTAATCGAACGCACGGCAAAGGTCGTTGGCGAAAGCTAAAAGGAATTGCAAATGTCGAACTTCCGAGCGGCAGAATTCGTCTGGCGGAGGTTCATTGGTATGAGGCGCACGGGATCGGCAAAAAAGAGATGAAAATCAAACTGCCGTTTTTAGATTGATTATGAAAGAACACAAATTTGTGGTTTGCATCAACAACAAAGGTTACGAAGCGTCGCTCGAATTCGGCAAGATTTATCAGGTCGTAATTGATAAAGACGCGGAAGCTGAAGGTTTGATTCGCATTATTGACGAAAGCGGCGAAGATTACGGCTATTCGCTGGAAAGATTTCATTCGGTCGCTTTGCCGCAAACTTTGGAGAAAGTTTTACTTCACGCTGTTTAAATATCGAAAAAATTTGCGCAGCCTTAAGAGATATTTACGGCATTTATGAAAAGCCGGCTTTTTGATTTAATAGATGAAATTTTCCGCGCCTGAAATAGTTGAAAACGCGGTTGTTCTTAGAGAAATTAAAGCCGCTTGGGAAGATTCCGTTCCGTCAATTTCAGGCGGACACGAAGAAGGCGGCTTTATCGTGATTGATGAATTTGAAAATTTGAGTGTTGTTCGATGGGAAAAAGGAAAGCAAAATGAAATTATCTTGCCGCCGCATCGAAATTGTTTTGTTGACGGAAAGGAAATCGTCGCATCGTTTCATACGCACCCAAATATCGGCAGAGATTTCCAGCAAGAACCGAGTTTGACCGATATTCGAGCCGTTCGTGATGACCCGAATTTGAAAGGTGAAAATTACACGGGCGAATTTGTTATTTCAAAGGACGTGATTTATTTGATACAGCCTTCCGGTGAAATTGTTGAAATAGGAAACACAAAAAGTTTCTTAAAGGATTAAATATTATGGCAGCAGTATTAACAAATGAAGTTTTGCAGGACGAAATAGCCGTTTCGGTTGCGCAGGTTTTAGCTTCCGCAAACAAAAAAGCGTCGGAACTAGGTTTTGACGCAAAAAAATCCCTGATTACCATTTCACAGCATTTATCAAACGGAATTTGGCTCTGGCGGGTTCATTACGGCGCAAAAGATTACGTCGGGCGGCGCGGCGGGGATTTGATGATTGATGTTGACGCAAACGACGCGAGCGTCCGGCAAATTTTAAGAGGACAGTGAAATCTGCGCGGCTTTGCGTGGTATTTTCCGTATTTATAAAGAACCTGCATTCTAATTTTGAAGATAGTTGGAAGAACCTTTTCGCTTGAAAATTGAAATAAAATTATGGAAGTAATTCAAACAAAAAAAATCGCATCAGTAGAATTAGCGGAAGTTTTAGTTTCCGCCGATGAAATCGAAATCTATCAAAAGGCTTTGGAGTTTGCCTTATCGGAAATGTCTGAAGACGAAATTGAAGACAAATTCGGCGCAACCCATGATGAAATTAAAGGGGTTTTGGGAGATTTGCGGCAAGCCGCGAAAGCTTGTATGGAAAATCAATCAGAATCGGTTTTGGCTTAGAAGATTTGATGATTCGAAGGAGATTGTTGAAAAATCGTGGCAGATTTAATCAGAACCGATTCGGACAATGCGGATTTCCGGGAACTTGTCGCTTTGCTTGATCAAGACCTTCGGATTCGTGACGGCGAAGAGCATTCGTTTTACGCTCAATTTAATAAGATTGATAGAATTCGCCACGCTGTCGTCGCTTATCAAGACGGTCAGGCGGTCGGGTGCGGCGCGATCAAGGAATATGCGGAGAATGCGGCGGAAGTTAAGCGGATGTTTGTAAAACCCGAGTGGCGCGGGCAAGGGATTGCCAAAAGAATTTTAGCTGAGCTTGAATCCTGGGCGGCGGAATTGAACTATTCGGAATGTATTTTGGAAACGGGCAAAAAACAGCCTGAAGCTATCGGACTTTATCAAAAAAGCGGTTATCAAATTATTCCTAATTATGGTCAATACGAAGGTGTAGAAAACAGTGTCTGTATGAGGAAATGTTTTGAATGAGATTTTTATAAACATTTACGCATCAGAATCGTAGTCAAGGCGATAAAACTAACTAAACTTTTAGGTAGTGAACTAAAAGTAAGGCTGAAGTTTTTACATCAATTGCCGCTAGCTTCAGCTAGTGGTCAAAAGGACAATAAAACAAAGGGCTTTAGCCGAATTTGCGGAAAAACAATTTATTCCTATTTGCTTTAGCTAAAGCACAAAGGATGATTGATAGTTTTATTTTATTTTGGCTAAAGCCGCTTGTTTGCTTGCTAATTTGTCCACTAGCTGATGGTCTTTGAAAATTAAATCTAACATTAAATATCGCGTAGCGATTATCTGAGTTTAGCCGTGTAATTTATTGCACGGTTTGAGTTTGGAAGTTTTTATTGTCGCGTCAGCGACAACTGAATATAATCTTCGATTCAGTTGTCGCTGACGCGACAAAAACAATTTCTTCACCTATCACGTGCCTTAAAAGACACGCCTAAATTCATTTTGTCGCTGACGCGACTTAAATCTTTTTTGTTAGATTTATTTTTCAAAGACCATAAGCAGACGGCAATTGATCTAAAACTTCTGCATTATTTTTAATATCAAATTTTTAATTGAGCTAAGCGAAACAAATCCGATTTGTTTCGCTTAGCTTTTTTGCGAAAAATTAAATTTTTAAAATTTGATTTAACCAAAAATTTCGTTAAATTTGTAATATGGTTTTCGGCGCCAGCCCTTTGGTCAACGCTCTCATCGCTTCCGCAATCGCCGGTTTCGGCGCAACCACTCTGGGCGCGATTCCGGCTTTGTTTTTCCGACGGCTTAACGAAAAGCTCAACAACAATCTGCTGAGCTTCGCGGCGGGCGTAATGCTGGCGGCGACGATTTTCTCCCTGCTTCTGCCCTCGATTGATATTGCCCGGCAAAACGGCGCGTCGCCCGTGAAAGCCGTTTCCCAATCAATCTTCTGGCTTTTTATCGGCGGTTTCGCGCTCTGGCTGATCAACGAACTCGTGCCGCACGAGCATTTCGGAAAAAAAGGACACGAAGGAGTTGACGCCGTCAGCTTGAAAAAAATCTGGCTTTTTGTGATTGCCATTGCCATCCATAATTTTCCCGAAGGATTATCGGTCGGCGTGGCGAATGCGACGGGCGATTTCAGCACGAGTTTCGGCGCAACCATTGGAATCGGGATGCAGAACATTCCCGAAGGCTTATCGGTAGCCGTCGCTCTTCAATCGCAGGGCTATTCGAAAAAATATGCGTTCGGCGTTTCGGCTCTGACCGGATTGGTCGAGGTTTTCGGGGCGGTTTTCGGCGTGTCTATTTTGCTTATTTCCTCTCAGATTCTGCCCTTCGGATTGGCATTTGCGGCGGGCGCGATGCTCTTTATCGTCAGCGACGAAATCATTCCCGAAACGCATCGTCCCGGCTTTGAAAACGGCGCGACCTTTTCGCTGTTTTTTGGTTTTGGGCTGATGATGTTCCTCGATATAATTTTCGCGCAGCAATGATCTTCCCGATTGATCCTGAAAAGTGATAAAATCAAATCCAAATGGACGCGGCGTTTTCACAAATTAAGCCTGAAACTTTAGCAATTATCGAAAGACAAGCTAAAAATCTCGGTCTTTCGGTTGATGAGTATTTGCGAAATCTTCTGCCGGAAACTGAACAAGATTTGGCTCTTAAAGCTGATGCCGATGAGGCTGAATTTGAAGCTGATATGACTGCTTTTGCCGAGGGAACGGAAGATTTACCGGTCTATAACGGAACTTATTCCCGCGAAGACATTTATTTTGATCACGACTGATGTCTTATCTTTTCGATTCAAATAATTTCCTGCGCCTGGCTGAAAAGAACAGCCCGGAACGGCAGACGGTTCTTAACGCCGTCCGCAAACTTCGCGCAAAAAATGAAATCCTTTGTTATACGCCGCAAGTTTTAGCCGAATTTTGGAATGTTTGCACTCGTCCGCCTGCGGCTCGCGGCGGTTTGGGTTTAACCCTCGCTCAAACCGAGCGCAAGGTCAATATAATTCAAAAATATTTCCTGCTGCTTCCTGACAATCTCACTACTTTTTACGAATGGCGGCAATTAGTCTCGGATTATCGAATAATGGGCGTTACTGTCCACGATGCTAAGATTGCGGCTTCGATGATTGCTCATAATATTCAATTTTTGGTTACTTTTAACGTGCGCGATTTCCAGAGATTTCCCATGATTACGGTTATTCATCCAAAAGACATTTAATACAGCACAATCTTTTCGCTGTTTTTCGGTTTGGGCTGATGATGTTTCTCGATATAATTTTCGCGCAGTAATTTTTAGGGAAGCTTTATATCACTTCTTGGGCGGTTCTTTTTTCTTTGGAGGTCCTTTTTTATCGCCCCAGTAATACGCTCGCGCCACGAGGATATAAACCAAAATCACTAAAAAACACAAAATGAAAAAGAAAAGGATAAGCCAGGCAATTAATGACATATATGCAAAGGTAGAATAAAAAGCCGAGAGATAAAAATGTAGAAATATATTTTATCTTTGCTTTTTACTTGATTTTTCTTTCTACAAGAACTTCATCCAGAGTTTTGGTCGTATTTTCGGTTACGCTCAAAACAGGCTCGCGGTGTTCTTCGAGCTGCGCCGTCGTGGGGGCGGTAAGGCGGGCGGGTTGCGAAAGTTCCTCTTCTTTCGGTTTTCTCTCGTTCAGATTGGCGTCCACAACCTTTGAAATTTGACCGAGCAATTTTAAGCAAACTCCCAGCCAAGCGGCTAGATAAGCTACTACGATTATAATAATAGCCTGCGTAGAAATTGTTTTTTCAAGCAGAACGCCGACCAATCCGACTAAAAACAGCAGTCCGCCGACACCGACAAAAATCGTCGTGAGAGCAAGAGTGTCAAGCGTTTCATTTTTCTTTTTGGAAGTTTCAGCCAGTTCGGTTTTATTTACTCTTTCACCGCACCGGCTGCAAAAATTCAGTTCTTCGCTAATCAAATTTCCGCATCTCGAGCAATACATAGAATTCCTCCCAAACCAAGAGTTTTACCGGCTAAATTCTACTTTCTTTCTATCAAAACCTCATCGAGCGTTTTTGTAGTATTTTCCGTCACGCTTATCGCGGGCTGGCGCGGCGATTCAAGCTGCGCCGTTATTTCGGAACGAAACGCTCGCGGAGCGGCTTCATCATCCGGGTTTGTTTTCGGCTCAGCTTTTCCAGAAAGATGCGACATTTGACGGATGAGCAAAAAGCAGATGCCAAAAAGCGCGATTAAATACAAGGCGGAAATCGCAAATACAAAACTGGGATCAAGGTTCCGCTTAATCAGCGTTATCACCAAAAAGATAAATCCGCCGAGACCGAAAACGCCGAGATAACCGACAGCAGTTGCCGGATTATTCATAAAATCCCATTTGGAATAGTCTTCGGAAGCGGCTTTATCTATCCGCGCTCCGCAGCTGCTGCAATAATTTAATTGTTTATTTATCTGCGTGCCGCAGCTCCAGCAATACATCCGAAAGCCTCCTTATTTTTGCGGTTTGATTTTTTCTTCCAGCCATTCGGTCAAATCATCAACCGATTCGATGTGAACGGGTTTTCCCTGCCACGCCTTAATTGTCCAGATAATAAGCATAATCGTAGTTACGAGCTGAAAAATCACATTTCCCACATTCGCCAGATCGGTGATGTTGCCGACGCCGCTCAAAATCGTCGTAACTATCAAAATTCCGAGATGCGCGGCAAGTCCCTGCGCGGCGTGAAAGCGAACCTTCGCTTCGCTTTTCGGCACAAAAAGCAGTTCCAGAATGCCCGCGACCAGCCCGACAAAAAAAGGAACGTAAGGCAGTGCGACCAGGATGTTTTCCGGCAAGCCGACCTTTGAAACTTTGCGCGAAGAAGGCTTTTCCGAA
>DATHTS010000362.1:0-6385 GCA_035462935.1 Pyrinomonadaceae bacterium | reverse complement strand
ACCAAAAACTGCTTGAAACTCTTGTCAAATCTTACCGTGATTTCGGGGGCAAAAAGGAAAAACCGAACATCGCCATTGTTGATTGGAAAGATGTTAAAACGGTGACGGAATTTGAAGTTTTGCGCGAATATTTTGAATCGGAAGGTTACCCGACGCTTATTACGCAGCCGCAAAAATTGGAATATGACGGGAAAATTCTTCGCGCCGGAGATTTCGAGATTGATATTTTTTATAAACGGGTTGTCATTCACGAATTTTTAACCGAATTTGACGACACGCAGCCGCTTATCCGCGCTTACAAGGATGGAAACATCTTTATGGCGAATTCCTTCCGCACAAAAATCCCGCACAAAAAAGCGAGCTTTGCCATTTTGAGCAATGAGAAATATCAGAATTTATTTACGGCGGAGCAGCAAGAGATGATTCAAAAGCACATTCCCTGGACGCGCCGCTTGCGCGACGGTGAAACGACTTATAAAGAAAAAAATGTAAATCTTCTCGAATTTCTAGGGCGCGAAAGAGAAAATTTCCTGATAAAACCGAACGACGATTACGGCGGCAGCGGGATTGTTTTGGGATGGGAAACTTCTCAAGGCGATTGGGAAACGGCTTTGAATGAAAACCTTAAAAAATCATACATCGCGCAGGAAAAGGTCGAGGTTCAAAAAGTCACATTCCCAATTTATTCGGATGAAATTCATATGGAAAAATTGTTGATTGATTTCGACCCGTTTTTGTTTCTCGGCAAAGCACACGGCGGGCTGGTGCGGCTTTCATCTTCCTCAATTGTCAATGTTGCCAAAGGTGGCGGCGAAACGGCTTTGATTGTGATGGAAGATGTTTGATTGAAGATAAATTACTTTTTTAAAACCAAAAATTTAATCCTGCAAGTTTCAAAATCTATTTGCGTTCTGCAAGCGAAAGCGGCTTTTCGCAAAGCTAGTTTGAAATTAAATTTTAGAGTAAGAAAAGGGCGCGGAAAACAACCTTTCCCCTTGACGCGCTCTCAAAGGTCTTAAGTTCGAGAAAAATATATGAAAAGAACGATTTCTTTTTTGTTGATTTGTGCAGTATATTTCGGAATGTTCGCACCGATGGTTTGGCAGACAAACGCGCAGAAAATTAGCAGGATTTCCAATCAAATGAATGACAATCAAAATCAGTCAAACGGTTTGCAGTTTCGCCTCTCGGAGGGCGAAGAGGGCGCGGAAAACCGGGAGAAAACGCCGCCCGTTCAGGGCGATCCGCTTTCGGAAAGCGAGTCGGGGAATTTGCTAAAACGCCTGCCGCCGATAAAAGCGGAAACTGACGATCAGACGGAATTTGCCAAGCGCGTCGGAAGTCTTCCCGCCCCGAAAACGGGCGAGAAAATTCCCGTCAAATTTCCCGACGATGAACAGCGCGGAACGCCGAAAATCAACAATAATCAAAATCTGGAAGTCATACGCTTTTCGCCTGAAGGCGAGGTCAAACTCGCGCCGGATTTGAATGTAACGTTTTCGCAGCCGATGGTTGCAGTAACCTCACAGGAACAAGCCGCGCAAATTGTGCCGGTTCAAGTTTCGCCATTGCCGGAAGGAAATTGGCGCTGGCTCGGAACAAAAACTTTGATGTTCGATACGAAATCGCGTTTTCCGATGGCGACGAAATTTACCGCGCGGATTCCCGCCGGAACAAAATCCGCAACCGGACAGGTTTTGCAAAAAGATGTCGTATGGACATTTACAACTCCGCCGCCCAAAGTCGAAACGATGATTCCAGCGAATCAAACCGTCCGACGCGACGTGTTGATGTTCATTTCATTTGACCAAGCGATAAATCCGCAGGAAGTTATCAAAACAATTTCCGTTTCGGGCGGCGGCAGAAAAATTCCGATTAGATTGGCGACGCAGGAAGAGATCGAAAAAGACGGCGGCATTTCCTATTACGCGAAACAAGCGCAGCCGGGACGCTGGCTGGCGTTTCGCGCGGTAAATTCCGACGGTTTGACGGAAAACGCTCTGCCCGCCGCTTCTGGTATCACGGTTACGGTTGAAAAAGGAACTCCTTCGGCGGAAGGACCGCTCACGACTACACAGCCTCAAAATTTCGGTTTTCAAACTTTCAGCCCTTTGAAATTTCAAGGCGGCTATTGCGGCTGGCGTGAAAATAAAGAATGCTCGCCGTTTGAAAATTTCGTGTTGGAATTTAACAACTCTCTCGACAGCTCAACTTTCACCAAGTCTTTGGTGAAAGTTGAGCCCGCCATCGAAGGCGCGAATATCTATCCGGCGGGAAATTACATTTACATCGCGGGCGTTAAAAAAGGTCGCACGACGTATAAAATTACGGTTGACGGCGCGCTCAAAGACGTTTTCGGGCAGACGCTCGGACAGACTGCAAGCGCGACGATAAAAGTCGGCTCCGCGCCGGTGAGCTTGTATTCGCAAGGCGGAACGATGGTCGTTCTCGACCCGACGGCAAAGCCGGTTTATTCGGTTTATTCGACCAATCAGTCCTCGGTGAAAGTAAAAATCTACCAGGTTCAGCCCGCAGATTGGCATCAGTTTACAAACTATGTTCAGCGCCTTAATTACGACGACGGAAGACGACCGGCGATTCCGGGGAAATTGATTTCGGATAAAACCGTTAATATCGAAAACAAGCCGGATGAAATGGTCGAAACGCGCATTGATTTGAGCGCGGCTCTAAATGGCGGATTCGGCAATGTGATAGTTGACATCGAGCCGACAGTCAGGCGCGATAAATACGACCGGACGAGAATTTTTACCTGGGTTCAAGCGACCAACATCGGGCTTGACGCTTTTGTTGACAGCTTGGAACTCGTCGGTTTTGCGACGGATTTAAAAACCGGAAAGCCGATTAACGGGGTTGAGCTTTCAATCTATCCGAACGGCAAAACAGTCCAAAATCCGCAATCCCAAATCCAAAATCCCAAATCGAGCTGGTGGGATTGGTTGACGAGTTGGGGAACTTCCGATGAGGCAATTAAGGAGATTCATTCGACGGATGAAAACGGTGAAACTGTCGAAACCGAACCAGTCGAATTAGCGCAGACAAATCAAACCGGCGCGAACGGCATTTTGCGTTTGCCTTTGCCTGAGACCGCCGCGAATCAGCAAAATATTCTGATTGCGCGAAAGGGAAAAGATGTCGCTTTTTTGCCGGAAAACTCGGATTATTACTGGCAGCAAAACGGGAATTGGTATAAAAAGCCGCAGAACGATTACCTGCGCTGGTTTGTTTTTGACGACCGGCAGATGTATCGCCCGAAGGAAGAAGTCGCGGTCAAAGGATACATTCGGAAAATCACCGCCGGGCGGCTTGGCGATGTCGCGGCTTTGGGCGATACGGCGAGCGGTTTGACGTATAAAGTTTATGATTCGCGCAATAACGAAATTGCCAATGGAACGGCAAATCTGAATGCCTTCGGCGCATTCGATTTTAAATTCAAACTGCCCGACAACGCCAATCTCGGTTATTCGCGGATTGATTTGTCAACCAACAGTGGTTTGGCGGGAAGCACGTTTAAACACGGTTTTCAAATCCAGGAATTTCGCCGACCGGAATTTGAAGTTAAAGCAAAAAACGAAACCGAAGCGCCTTATTTTGTTAAAGAATCGGCGAACGTTTCCGTAACAGCAAGCTATTACGCCGGCGGCGGTCTGGCAAATGCCGATGTGAATTGGACGGTTAGAGCGACGCCGACGAATTACACGCCGCCGAACCGCGGGGATTTTACCTTCGGAACGTGGATTCCCTGGTGGCGTTCATATGAAAATTACGGGCAGACCAATGTGCAGAATTTCAAAGGCGTAACCGACGCGAGCGGCAAGCACGTTTTGAAGATTGATTTTGAATCGGTCAATCCGCCGCGCCCGTATGCGGTGGCGGCTTCATCGGCGGTTCAGGACGTAAATCGTCAAACGTGGTCGAGCACGACGAATTTGCTTGTGCATCCTTCACAGCTTTATGTCGGTTTGAAAATTCCGCGTTATTTTGTTCAGAAAGGCGAGAATATCACGGTCGAATCAATCGTTTCGGATATTGACGGAAATTTGATTGCCGGTCGGGATGTGGAAATAAAGGCGGTTTTGACCGATTGGCGTTTCGACAAAGGCGCTTGGAAAGAAGAAACGATTGACGAGCAAACCTGCAATGTTAAATCGGCTGGCGAAGCGCAAAAGTGCGTTTTCACGGCAAAAGCAGGCGGGCGCTACACGATTTCCGCCCGCGTGATGGACGACCGCGAGCGCGTCAATGAAACGGAAATTACCGTCTGGGTCGCGGGCGGCAAAGTCCCGCCGAAACGTAATGTCGAGCAGGAAGAAGTCCAGCTCATTCCCGACAAAAAAGAATACGCGGCGGGCGACGTGGCGGAAATTCTCGTTCTCTCGCCGTTTCCGAATGCCGAAGGCGTTCTGACTTTGCGGCGCGAAGGCATCGTTAAAACCGAGCGTTTTTCGATAAAAGACACGAGCCTGACGCTGAAAATTCCTTTGCAGGAAGCTTACCTACCGAACATCTTCGCGCAGGTTGATCTGGTCGGCGCGGCTGCGCGGACTAATGACGCGGGTGAAGTGGACGAAAAATTGGTGAAACGCCCGGCATATGCAAAAGGGCAGTTGAATCTTTCGATTTCCACCGCTTCGCGCCAATTGACCGTTTCCGCCGAGCCGAACGACAAAACGCTTGAGCCGGGCGGCGAAACGAAAGTCGCGGTTCAAGTGAAAGATTATAGAGGCGAACCTGTAGCAAATTCGGAAGTCGCAGTCGTTATTGTTGACGAAAGCGTTCTGGCTTTGTCTGGTTATGACATCGCCAATCCGCTCGGAACTTTTTATTCGCAACGCGGCGAAGGCACGACCGATTATCATTTGCGGAAGGATGTTTTGTTGGGAAATCCCGAAGATGTAAAAGCGCCGCCTCCACCACCGCCAGCGCAGATGATGGATGCCGCTGCGGGTAATACGGAAGGTCGGATTCAAGCCTTGCCGATGATGGCGCGAAAAGCGGAAGCCAGAGAATTGGTGGCGGAATCCGATGAGGCAATAAGAATTGAAACCGAACTGGTTGAGGGAATTAACCTCCGCCAAAACTTCGACGCGCTCGCCGTTTTCGCGCCGAACGTCAAAACTGATTCCAATGGCAGGGCAATTGTGGATGTAAAACTGCCCGACAATCTGACGCGCTATCGCATCACGGCGGTTTCGGTGGACGGCGGAAAACGTTTCGGCAAGGGCGAGTCGAGCATCACGGCGCGACAGCCTCTGATGGTTCGCCCGTCAGCGCCGCGCTTTATGAATTTCGGCGATAAGATTGAACTTCCAATTGTCGTCCAAAATCAAACCGACAATGATATGACGGTTGATGTCGCGGTTCGCGCGACAAATGCGGAACTGACGGGCGAAAAGGGCAAGCGCGTCGTTATCAAAGCAAACGACCGCGCTGAAGTTCGTTTTCCGGTTTCGGCGATGAAAGCGGGAACGGCGCGTTTTCAAATCGCGGTAACTTCAGGCAGTTTTACGGATGCGGCGGAAATCAATCTGCCCGTTTGGACGCCCGCGACGACCGAAGCTTTTGCGACTTACGGCACAACCGACCAGAACACGGCAGTTTTCCAGCCGGTCGAAGCGCCGCCCGACGTTTACCCGCAATTCGGCGGCTTGGAAGTTACGACTTCTTCAACGCAGTTGCAGGAACTTACAGACGCCTTTATTTACCTGCAAACTTACCCGTTTGAATGCACCGAGCAGGTCGCGTCAAGAATGATTTCGATTGCCGCTTTGCAGGATGTTCTGAAGGCGTTCAAGGCGAAGGAAATGCCCACGGAAGCCGAACTCGTCAAGCGTTTTGCGCGTGATATTGAAATCTTGCAGTCGAGGCAAAACGACAACGGCTATTTCGGAATGTGGCGGCGCGACAACGAGCGTTACAAATACCCGTTTGTAACGGCGCACACGGCGCACGCGCTTATTTTGGCGAAAGCGAAAGGCTACAAAGTGCCGGACGAGATGCTCAATAAAGTCAAGCCGTATCTGAAAAATATCGAATCGCATTACGAATCATATTATCCAAAACAAGTGCGCTGGACGATTTCGGCTTACGCGCTTTACGTCCGCAATTTGATGGGCGATAAGGATATTGCTAAAACAAAGAAACTTTTAGCCGAAGCCACAATCGAAAAAATGCCGTTCGAGGCTTTGGGCTGGATTCTCTCGGTTCTCGCCGACGATAAAAATTCCGTCGCTGAAGTCGAAGCAATCAAGCGTTTTCTGATGAACCGCACGACCGAAACCGCCGCGACCGCGAATTTCGTAACCGATTACGGCGACGGCGCGTGGCTGATTATGTATTCAAATCGTCGGGCTGACGGCGTTCTTTT
>DATHTS010000361.1:0-6023 GCA_035462935.1 Pyrinomonadaceae bacterium | reverse complement strand
AAGCAAACAGGTCGAAGTTTCGCAGCTTCGTCTTTTTGTTTTTCGGCATCAAATAAATTAGACTTTCAATTTTTATGACGCAGTCCGCCACAATTACAAAAAGAAATTCGGTTTCGATTCTGGAGCATCGCCTGGCAGAATATTTTCCCGCTTTGCTTGGCTTTGATTCGACGAAAGAGTTGGAATCTTCCGCCGTTTATCAAAAAATCAAGCCGGAAGTTGAAAGAATTCTAAACGCGGTCGCGCAGGAAGATTTTGCGCCGAAAAATTTTGCAGAGCCTGAAAATATCAGCGCTTTGGCTTGGAACATTGAGCGCGGAAACCGTTTTGAAGGCATTGTCGAAGCATTGAAAAATCATTCGGCATTGAAAGACAGGGATTTACTGCTTCTGACCGAACTCGATTACGGAATGGCGCGAAGCGGCAATCGTTTTGTGGCGCGGGATTTAGCCGAAGAACTCGAAATGAATTATGCCTTCGCCCCGTGTTATATCGCCTTGCAAAAAGGCAGCGGCGTTGAAGAATTTGTCGCGGGCGAAAACACCAATTCTCTTCACGGCTTGGCGATTCTCTCGAAATATCCGCTGAAAAACGTTCACGCGATTCCGCTTCCAAACGGCAAAGACAAGATGCAGGGCAAGGAAAAACGACTCGGATATTTGCGCGCTTTGATTGCAGATATCGAGCATCCGCTCGGAACATTTCGCGCCGTCAGCCTTCATCTCGACGCGCACTGCTCCCGAAAGCATCGTCATTTGCAGATGAAAATTTTGCTTGAACATCTGGAAACTTTGCCCGAACTTCCCACTATTATCGGCGGCGATTGGAACACGACCACTTATAATTCCCAAAATGCCAAACGCGCCATTTTAGGCTATTGGCGGCGCGTAATGATGGGCGTGAAAAACGTCGTTCACAATCATTACCCGCATCCCGACCGCTATTTTGAACGCAATTTGTTCGGCGAACTCGAACGGCGCGGATTTGAATACAAAAACCTAAATGAAGAAGGCGTCGGCACGCTTCACTACGACATCGGCAGCATCGAGAAAAACACGAATCTCGGCGATTGGGTCCCGCGCTGGTGTTTTCCATTCATCTTCTGGGCGGTCAACCGCGTCGGCGGAAGCTGCTCGTTAAGATTGGATTGGTTTGCGGGTAAAAATATAAAAATTGCTTCGGAAACAAAACCGCAAACCGTCGGAAATTTATACGATGAGGAAAATCTGCCGCTTTCCGACCACGACGCGATAACGCTGAATTTTATGCCGAAAACCTTTTGAGCCGGAAATTTTGAGGCTTTGTGTTCTCTGCGGCTTTGTGGTTAAATTCTTGAGGAGAAAAAAATGGAAGTAGCCTTTTGTCAAACAATTAGTTTTAACGCGGATAATTTCGAATACGAATCAATCGCCCAGGAAAACGGCAACGCGACGATTATTAAATTCCCGATTGATGATAATCTTTACAGTCCCGGCGATGTCGTCGTTATCATAGATAACGATGAAATATCTTTTCACGGTTTAATCGGCAAAATCGAGGACGGATTTGCATTTGCGTCAGACCCGAAAGGCTCGCTTTTACCGGCGACCGTTCAATAAAACCAGCGTTTTTACTTGACAGTTTCCCAAAAGAATTTTTATTATCAAAATTCGTTGCAGCTTGGGGATGTAGCTCAGCTGGGAGAGCGCGGCGTTCGCAATGCCGAGGTCAGGGGTTCGATCCCCCTCATCTCCACCAATAAAATCAATAATTTACGGCAAGCCGCGAGCTTGCCGTTTTTGTTTCGTTACCAATACGTTACTAAAATCCGAATTTTCATCTAAATTTTCAACCGCCCGGCGCAATGCTGCATGGGTCGCATGTGTATATCGGGAAGTCATCCGAATATCCGAATGTCCCAAGATTTTCATCAATGTAAAAGCGTCCGCTCCGGCATCAGCCATTCTCGTTGCCGCCGTATGACGCAAATCGTGAAAACGAAAGTCTTCTATTTCCGCCTCCCGGACCGCGCGGCGAAAACTCCGCTTGACGTTATCTAACCTTCCGCCCGTTTTCGGACTCGGAAAAACATACTCGCTTTTGCGCTTCAAGTTTTGAAGCAGCGTTCTAATAGTCGTATTCATCGGAACTAATCTTTTCTTGTTCGACTTGCTTTCCCGAACTTGGATCATTCCGCGCTGGAAATCCACATCAAACCATTTCAAATCAAAAATCTCGCCACGCCGCATTCCGGTATGAAGAGCGACCAGTACGATATTTTTGACTAAGTCGTTATCGCGCAAAGCCGCAAAAAGTTTGTTTTCTTCCTCAATGGAAAGAACCCGCACTCTTTGATTATTAAGCCGAAATTTTCGCACCCTCTGACACGGATTGCTTTCGATAATTTCGGCATCTGCCGCCAACGAGAAAATCTTTGAAAGAACGCTCAAGAGCCGATTGACCGTTGCAGGACTTCGTTTTTGACCGTGTTTGGTCAAAGCCGAAAGTCGTTCCTGTTTCAAACTTTCAATAAGCGGCGGCGTGATTTGCCGCAAGGTTTTACCTTTGAATTTTTCCACCAGAACGCGGCAAATCAACACATCGCTGTAAAACTACTTCTTGTTTGCTTCCGAGTATGGCAGAAACGTTTCCACGACAAAATCCTCAAAACGTTTATCCGGTTTTTCGTTAAAACCGTAAGCCTGTTTGAAAACCTCGTTCATTATCACGGCTTCTGCGGCTTCGGCTTCCTTTTTCGTGCGGGCGAATTTCAAAGTCCTGACGATTCGCTCGCCGTTGTAATAAAAATCACAGACCCATTTGCCCGTGTCTTTTCTTTTTCTAACTGTCACGTTTACCTCCTTCGCCGTGTGCAAAAGTGGCACACCTATTTTACTCTAATTTCAATAGCTTCCGATACCGCGCGTCCTGTTCTTTTTTAGTTTTCGGGGCACGTTTTTCAATCTTTAACGGTTGTAATTTAACCGACGCTTTCCTTTTCCCCGACAGATCGTGTCTGCCGATCAAAACCAGTTCGTCGCGGTCAAATTGATATTCTCTTCCGGGGCGGTAAAACGGCACTCTGCCCTCCCGAATCCAGCGGTAAAGCGTTGAAGCGCCGATGCCGAAAAACTCGCAAGCCTCCGCAAAACTGAGGCGTTGCCCGCTTGGCTTTTCTTTTTTCCTTTGAGATTTTTCAGCCGGAAAAGTCATTTCCCTCAAAAAATTAAGCAATCCAGCAAGACTCAGGATTTTTACCTTTTCTTGCAGTTCAAAAGGCACCGCCGTTAAAACTTTGGATTTCAGAGAAGATATTTTCTTTTGGTTGGAAACCGCAACGACCGCATAATCATAACCAGCCGAAAGACATTTCAAAATGTTGTGTGCTTCATATTCGGCAGTTGAAGTTACGGAAACCTCGCAGGCAATTTTCAGGTTTCCCTTTTCGAGCGAAACATCAACAAACCCCGCACTGTCCAAAACGCTTTTTTCCATTTCGACAAAAAAGCCGTAACTTTCCGCCATCCGCTTGATAACCGCTTGCAGTTCCTGGTGATGCCGTCCGCCGCGCCCGTGATTGCTTTGAACATAAATGTCAGTGACTGGCTGGATTTGATTCCGGTTTTCCTCCTGAACCGCTTCTGCCGCATTTCTCCGGCTGTCATTTGAAGTAATCCGCTCGGGCTGATCTTCCCTAATAACCATCGGGATTTGTTGATGTCCCAGGGTTTCCGCTTCGATTTCCGCCTTTGGTTTGGCGTAAAGTTTTCGCGCTTGTTCAATAACGGCATTTTTTCTTTGGGCGGCAATTTCCGCCGGAATTTTTTCAAGCGGCAAGGTCTTTAAATTGAAATCATGCCGACTTTGCTCAAAGCGGCAAATCGCTTCGCCGACACCGAGATTTTTCAAATGTTCGGCAGTAAAAAATGAAAAGCCCTTGGCGAGTCGTTCGGCATCCGCGTCGTCAAGCCGGAAACAAATGCGCGTATAGCAATTGGCGAGAACGCTTGCCAGAATATCGGCTTCACCTGCCTGAAACTGCCGCAGTTGCTGGTGAGCCAAGACCAATCCCAGCTTGTATTTTCTGACGCCGCTTAAAATCTGATTCATACTTTCGGCGACAAAGTGATGGGCTTCGTCCAGATAGAGAAAAAACGGCGGACGGTTTTCTTCCGCGACATTCTGACGGCTTAAAGTTGCGTGATAGAGTTTGGAAACAAGAAGACTACCCAGCAGATAAGCGTTTTCTTTGCCGATTGCTCCGAGCGAAAGTCGCACCAGTAGAATTTTCCGCTCGTCCATAATGCGGCGGAAATCCAATTTATTTTCTTTTTGAGCAACAATGTGGCGAATGAGTTTTGACCTGAGGAACGTATCAAGCCTCGTCAAAAGCGGCGCAAAAGGTTTTCCTTTTATCTGCGGGAATTCGGTTTGCCAGTAATAACGGATTTCTTCATCCGCCCCGGTTTTTAAAAAATCTTCGCGGAACGCCCGTTCAATCAAAAAGCGTTTCAAATCAAGGAGGCTTCCGCCCCGGTTGCTTTCCAGAAAAGCCAGCACCGCATTGGCTAAGATTGAATTCATCACATCGCCCCAACTGGTCGAAAAGCGGCGGAAAATCGAAACAAGGTCAGACGAGAGCAAAGTTTTTTCAAGTTCCGAATGAGCCGAGAGGATATTAAAGCCTATCGGGTAATCTTCATCCGACGGGTCAAAGATAATGACATCTTTGAGACGCGATTCGGAAATTCTTTCCATTACCGAATCAATCAAATCGCCGTGCGGGTCAAAACACGCAAAACCGTTTCCCGATTCCAGATCCTGAACCATCATCTGCGTCAGGAGAGTGGATTTGCCGGACCCCGAAGCGCCGATTAAATGCGTATGTTTGATTCGCCGGGCGGAATTTAAGGAAACTTCCCGCACAGTGCCGGAGTGGATGTTTTCACCCAGAAAGAAATTATCTTGAACCGCAAATTCAGGCGCGGATTTAGTATTGTTTTCGTCCCGTTTGAGTTTTACGGATTTAATATTGTCGGAAGGCAAATGAACAATTGAAGACAATTCCCGCGCCGAAAGCAGCATCCCGCTGCGATAGCTTGTGCGGTTCAAAAAGGATCGGAGATGCCTTTCTGGCGGCAGTTCATCATTTCTGAGCGGAATTAACTCGTTTCCTGAAGGAGCGGAAAATTGTCTGAAAAACGCTCCGGTTCGACGCGCTGTTTGCAGGGATTTTTCCCTTGAGCCGCTTTGCGCCAGCAATCTGACACGGACGGCAAGTAGCGGGCTTGAAAGTTTTTCCTTAATGCCCGCGAGATAATTTTGCAGATTGGCGAAAATCGGCTTCCCCTGCCGGTCAAAAACCGCCTCCCGGGCTGCCCCTTGCCAGTTTCCGCGGGTCCGGCAGAAAAGGACTTGCAGACAGAGAGTTTCGTTTTCCGCAACTTCGTCGAAAGAGGCGATCAAAGGTAAAAGCGTATCAACGGCAAAACTTTTACCGCCCGGTAGGGGAATAAACCATTCTTTGGCGAGTCCGAAATCAACCAGTACCGTTTCGTTTGTTTGATTTGTCTGAAAATTTTGGGAAAGCGCGTCTTTCTCGTTTCTTATCTCCGGCGTCGGCAGATGACTTTTAAGCTGGGAGAACAAGGCGGTTTTTTCGGTTTCCGGGCAGGCAATCTGAAAAATGATTTCGCTTTTGTTGCCGATAATTTCAAAACTGACAAAAGAAGCCGACGAAGCCAGATTCAAAAGCAATTGTTCGGTTTGTTCAGAGGAAGTTTTCAGTTCCGGCGGCAGATAAATGCGGAACGCGGCAACTTTAACCGGACAGGCTGGTAAAGGGCGCAGGCTTCCGGCATTATTGACGCATGATTGATCATCATTTGTAAGCTGATTTGACCGGCGTCCATTAGAAACCAGTCTTCCGAAAAGCCCCGGCACCCGACCATCATCGGTTGGTCTTTCGCCCGTTCTTTGAAACTGAATAAATTTTGAAAACACGGGTTCAAGTTCGGTTTCGTAATCAAATACCGCCGAGCCGC
>DATHTS010000360.1:0-4644 GCA_035462935.1 Pyrinomonadaceae bacterium | reverse complement strand
CGGTTTTGGCTATGCCGCAAACCGTTTTTTCCGCTTTGCCGCCAGACCCCGAAAATCCGAATACGGCTTGGGGTAGAGTTTATACGTTTTTCCAACAGTTTCACGGCGGCGATCCGTATTATGAATTGGTGTTTATTTCATTAATCGTTTTGTTCACGTTCTTTTACATCACGATTATTTTTAACACCGACGAAGTAGCGGATAATTTGAGAAAACACGGCGGCTTTGTTCCGGGCGTTCGACCCGGAGCGCAGACGGCTGAATATTTAAATACGATCTTGACCCGTTTGACGACGGTCGGGGCGATTTATCTGGCGTTTGTCGCTTTTGCTCCACAAGTGCTTCTGAGCGGTTTCAGGGTCGGGCGCCTGCCTTTTATCGGGGAAAGCCTCGACGCATTTTTTACCACAACGCCGGGACTCGGCTGGGTTGTAACCGGAATGGGTTATCAGTTTTTCTTCGGCGGTACGTCGCTCCTGATTTTGGTCGGCGTGGCGATGGACACTGCGTCGCAGATTGAAGCTCAGTTAGTTATGAGAAACTACGAAGGCTTTTTGGGCGCAGGGTCGCGTTTGCGCGGTCGAAGGAATTAATTTTGCGAAGGGAAACTTAAAAAGCGGAAACGCGGGAATTCACACCGTGTTTCTGCATTTTTAATTTTCCGAATCGTAAGATGTTATGGATAAAATAATTGTTTTAATCGGAGCGCCCGGCGCAGGAAAGGGAACTCAGGCTAGGCTTTTGCAGGAAAGAAAAGGAATTCCGCAAATTTCGACCGGCGATATTTTCCGCGAAATGAAGGAAGCGGACACGCCCCTGGCAAACGAAATTCGTGAGATTATGGCTTCGGGAAGATTGATTTCCGACGCGCTGACTTTTGAAGTTGTGAAAAGCCGGGTTTCACGCGAGGATTGCGGTGGAACTTATATTTTAGACGGCTTCCCGCGGACTGAAATGCAGGCTTCGATGCTCGAAACTTTGGCGGAGGAAACCGGCAAAAAGCTTCAGGCAATTCAGATTGACGTACCGTTTGAAAGTTTGGAAAAGCGAATGACCGGGCGGAGAAGTTGTCCGGTTTGCGGTGAGATTTACAATATTTATTTTAAGCCGCCGAAAAATGATACGGTTTGCGATTTTCACCCGGACGCGCAGTTAAATCACCGGGCTGACGATTACGAAGAAAAGGTAAAAGTCAGGCTTGCAACTTACGAAGAACAAACTAAGCCCTTAATTGATTATTACGAAAATTCAGGGCGTTTGGAAAAAGTTGACGGGATGGGAAGCGTTGAAGAAATTTACCGGGAAATCGAAAAACTTGTAAGTCCGGTTTCTAAAGTCCAGAGTCCGGAATCAGTTTCATAAAGATTTAATTTATTTAATAAGGAATATTCGACCTAAACAACCGGACTCAAGACTCAAGACTTTGAACTCCAGACTGATTTTATGTTTAGGGAATCAAAAATCGGTGGGTTTTTCAGCAACGTAAGTCGGATTTTTTTAGGAAAGCGAATGATTATTGCCAAATCGAGGAAAGATTTAGAAAAGATGCGCGTGGTCGGCGAGTTAATTGCCGAGGTGCGCGAAACTTTGCGGGCAATGATTGAACCGGGAATTACCACGCTCGAGTTAAATGCGGTTGCTGAAAAAATGATGCGTGAGCGCGGAGCGATTCCGACGTTTATCGGTTACAAGCCGCACGGGATGGTTCCTTTTCCGTTTGCCATTTGCGCGTCGTTAAATGAACAGGTCGTTCACGGATTTTCTACCGACGTTCCGTTAAAAGAAGGAGATATTATCTCGCTCGATATGGCGGCGACTTACGACGGTTTTGTCGGCGATACCGCAATGACTGTTCCGGTCGGTAAGGTGAGCGATGAAGTTGCGCAGTTAATCCGCGTAACGGAAGAATGTTTGCAACTCGCTATTGAGCAATGTCGTCCGAATAAGCGAGTTGGCGATATAAGTTGGGCGGTGCAGTCACACGCCGAAAAGTTCGGTTATGGAATTGTGCGCGATTACACCGGTCACGGAATCGGACGGAGTATGCATGAAGCGCCGCAGATTGCCAATTACGGGCGTCCCGGCACAAAAGAAAAAATTCGACCGGGCTTTGTTTTCGCGCTCGAACCGATGCTGACGCTTGGAACGCACGAAACGAAAACTTTGGAAGATAAATGGACGGTTATCACAGCTGACAGTAAACCGGCGGCGCACGCCGAGCATACGGTTGCGATTACGGTGGAAGGTCCTGAGATTTTAACTTTAACAAAAGAACAAAAAGCGCGGTTAAATCAAGGAAAAGCGGAAAAGGTTTCCGCTTAACTTGAAATTGCGGGTAAAAAAAGCTAACATTTAGGTTTTGTCCAAGCCGGCAAAAAGTTGTTTTTTTGTCTATGTCAAAAGAAGAAGCGATAGAGGTAACGGCTGTTGTGCTTGAAACTTTGCCGAACGCGATGTTTAAGGTCGAGTTGGAAGACAATAAACACAAGGTTTTGGCTCATATTTCGGGCAAAATGCGGAAAAATTTCATCCGCATCCTGCCGGGCGACCGTGTTTTAGTCGAGCTTTCGCCATACGATTTAGATCGCGGGCGAATAACCTATCGTTATAAATAGAAAGTGAGGGAAGCAAAATGAAAGTTCGACCTTCGGTAAAAAAGATTTGCGATAAATGCAAAGTTATTCATCGGAAAGGCGTTGTGCGCGTGATTTGCGAAAATCCGAAGCATAAACAGCGACAGGGATAGATTGATTTTGGATTTTAGATTTTGGATTTTGGATTGGTTTTAGTTTTGAATCATCCGAAATCCAAAATCTAAAATCCGAAATCCAAAATGGAGAAATATGGCTCGTATAGCAGGAGTAGATTTACCGCCGAATAAGAGGGCGCAAATTGGTTTGACTTACATCTACGGGGTTGGAAAATCCCGCGCGACTGAGATTTTAACTTCGGCTGATGTCAGCGTTGAAACAAAAATCAGGGATTTGAGCGAAGAAGAATTGAATAAAATTCGCTCGATTATTGATGAACAGGGCGACGTTGAGGGCGACCTTCGCAAGCGAGTGCAAATGGACATCAAGCGTTTGATGGACATCGGCTGCTATCGCGGATTGCGTCACCGCCGCAGTTTGCCCGTGCGCGGGCAGCGCACCAGCACCAACGCGCGAACCCGTAAAGGACCGCGTAAAGCCGCCGTTGCAAAGAAAAAAGCACCGGGTAAGAAATAATTAAATTCCAAATTTCAGATTTCAAATTCCAAATTAAATGGAAGGCAATCTGGAATCTGGAATCTGGAATCTGAAATTTAATTTATGGCAAAAGCACCAGCAAAAGGTAAGAAAACTTACAAAAGAAAAGAGAAAAAGAACATTCCGGTCGGGATCGTCCATATTGCGGCTTCGTTTAATAACACGCTGATTTCGATTACCGACACGGAAGGAAACTTAGTGGCGCAGTCTTCTTCCGGCGCGCGCGGTTTCAGAGGCTCGCGTAAAGGAACTCCGTTTGCGGCGCAGCAAGCCGCTTCGGATGCGGCGCGTAAAGCTGCCGAGGTAGGAATGCGTGAGGTTGAAGTTCGCGTTAAAGGACCGGGCGGCGGTCGTGAATCGGCAATTCGGGCAATCAATCAAGCCGGAATTCGCGTTACTTCAATTCGTGATACGACACCGATTCCGCACAACGGATGCCGTCCGCCGAAGCGTAGAAGAGTGTGACGATTTTGGATTGGGGATTTTGGATTTTGGATTGAAAATCTTCAATTCAGACATTGAAATTTTAATTTATTTATCGAAAGGAAGAAGGGGAATTATAAAGAACTATTTCCCGTAAACTTTTCCGTAAAAAATGAGACGTTGATTTTGATTTGTGATGTTGGAATAAAATAATCCAAAATCCAAAATCTAAAATCCAAAATCATTTTTTGCCGGAAGCAAAAAATATTATGGCTAGATATAGAGAAGCGGTGTGCCGTCTGTGCCGCCGCGAAGGTGGAAAATTATTCTTAAAGGGCGATAAGTGTTACAAATCAATTTGCCCGATTGAAAGGCGCGGAACGAACCCGCCGGGACAGCACGGCGGAGCGAGGCGGAAGATGTTAGCCGGTTACGGTCAGCAGCTTCGGGAAAAGCAAAAGGTAAAGCGCATTTACTTCGTGCTGGAAAAGCAATTCCGCAATTATTTCCAGAAAGCCCTGCGACAAAAAGGGGTTACGGGCGAAAATTTGCTTTTTATGCTTGAACGGCGTTTGGATAACGCGGTTTATCGAGCCGGTTTTTCTACATCCCGCCGTCAGGCGCGGCAGCTCGTCAATCACGGACACATCGAGGTCAACGGTCGAAAAGTTGATATTCCTTCATTTCAAGTCAAGGTTGGCGATGTCATCACGGTAAAAGATAAAAGCGAAAAAAACGCGCACGTCGAAAACGCCTGGCAAACAGCGGGCGGACGCGGGCGTCCGGCTTGGATTGCGCCGAATGAAGCGGAAATGAGCGTTACGATTTCGAGTTTGCCGACGCGGCAGGATATTGATCAAAATATCAACGAGCAGTTAATTGTCGAGCTTTACAGCAAATAATTATTAGAGTTCTGAGTTTTGAGTTTTGAATTTTGAGTTAGAAATCACTAACCCAACTCAGAACTCAGAAC
>DATHTS010000359.1:0-2016 GCA_035462935.1 Pyrinomonadaceae bacterium | reverse complement strand
GGCGCTTTAAGCGGAAGCAAGCTTGTTTCGATGAACAAGACCTTTGATATTGATACTTCGCTTTTGAAGGAAGGCTCGAATACGCTGGTGTTTACGGCAGTCAAGGGCTTGCAGTTGTTCGATTCGGTGAATGTAAATTTCGCCCGCAAATTTCAAGCCGAGCAAAACCGTCTGATGTTTTATACGGATTTTTACCGCGTCAACAATCTAACGGGTTTTACTTCGCCTAACGTTCGCGTGTTTGATTTGACGAATCCCGACAATCCGATTTTAGTCAGCAATTTAACCGCGCAGGCGGAAGGCAGCGGTTACATCGTTAGAATTCCGGCAAACCGCCCGCGCGTAATGTTCGCAACCGCCGACGAAGCGTTTTTCCAAGCGGATTCGTTAATAGAAAATATTCCTTCGACGCTTTCGACCACGGCGCATAACGCCGATATGGTTATTATTTCGCACAAGAGTTTGCTGACGCCGGCAAATGAATGGGCGAATTACCGGCGCGGCGACGGATTCTCGGTCGAAGTCGTTGAAATTGAAGACGTTTACGACGAGTTCAGCTTCGGCGTTTCAAGCGCCTACGCCATCCGCGATTTTCTGGAATATGCCAAGTCAAATTGGCAAACTCCGCCGCGTTACGTGCTTTTCATCGGCGATTCAAGCTACGATGCGAAAAATTATATAGGCTTCGGCAATCTGAATTTCGTGCCCACCAAAATCATTGACACGGTTTATACGGAAACCGGAAGCGACGAGGCTTTAGCTGATTTTAACGACGACGGTTTAGCCGAAATCGCCGTCGGCAGAATTCCCGCTCGCACCGTGCAGGAAGTTACCGATGCTTTGAATAAAACCAAGTCGTTTGAACAATCGCTTCCGCAGGCGATTAATCGCGGCACGCTCTGCGTCAGCGATTTGCCTGTCGGATACGATTTTGAAGCCCTGTGCGGTCGCGTGATGAGCGAGCTTCCCGATACATTTCCGAAAGCGACGCTTAATCGCGGTGTCGAAGATTCGAGAGGAAAATTGCTTTCACAGCTAAACTCCGGCAAATATCTCGTAAATTATTCGGGTCACGGAACGACCGCCGCCTGGGTTTCGAACGGCTTCTTCAGCCGGAATGATGTCGAACCGATGACAAACGGGAATAATTTAACCATATTTACAATGCTGACCTGTCTGAACGGCTATTTCATTCATCCGGTAAACAACGGCTTGAGCGAAAGTCTGCTTAAAAAATCAAATGGCGGCGCGGTGGCGGCTTGGTCTTCAACCGGATTGACAACGCCGGATATTCAGGAAGTTATGGCGCGGCGCTTTTTCAAACAACTCGGTATCGGCACTATGAATCGAATCGGTGATTTGATAACAGATTCGAAAACCGTAGTTACGGGCGGGCGCGATGTTCGGTTATCGTGGGTTTTACTCGGCGATCCGACGTTAAAGGTTAGATAATTTTTGAGAGTTTTTTGATTTGAAATCAACCGTAAAGCAGAAGACACTTTCGAGTTTCTTTTAAAGATTTACGGTTGATTTCATTTTTCTTTGATTTTCTCAATTCCTGCAAACGGTATATTTAAAATAAGAAAATACTCAGCTTTCGCCTTTATTTCGATTGTCCGCTTTAACCGTTTGATAAACCGCCTGTAAATGTATATTATTGAGTTTTTCTTTTCTGCGATGATAACAATTAATATTTTAGCGTTATTTTTTCAAGAGGGCGGCAGCATTATCTGGACGATAATGCCCTTTATTCTAATCTTCGGGATTTTTTATTTTCTCGTAATTATGCCGCAGCGCAGGCAGGCGCAGGAACTGCAAAATATGATTTCCCAGTTAAAGACGGGCGATGAAGTCGTTACAAACGGCGGCGTTATCGGCAAAATCATCGAAGTAAAAGAAACGAGTTTTATTATCCGAAGCGCGGACAAATCCAATCTGGAAATCGGAAAAAGCGCGGTCATCGGAAAAAAGCCTGAAAAATAGTTTGTTAATGATTAACGGTTAAATGCTTTTAGT
>DATHTS010000358.1:0-4914 GCA_035462935.1 Pyrinomonadaceae bacterium | reverse complement strand
ATTTGCTCCTTTTTTGAAATGCGCCTGTCGAAGTTAAATTGTTTATCAGAATTGTATCTAATCTGCGCTAAAATCCCATTTTCAGGTGAGCGACAGGCTTTCCCGTTTTACTGCGAGCGTTTCGATTAGATTTTCTTTTACTTCAAAACCGATGCCGGGTTTTTCCGGCGGAGTTATTGTTCCTTTCGGACAGACGACGACGGGCGGCTCGATAATGTCTTCTTCCCAATATCTGGCGGAAGCGGAAACATCGCCGGGCAGTGTGAAACCGGAGAGCGTTGACATAGCAATATTATGCGCTCTGCCGATTCCTGATTCGAGCATTCCGCCGCACCAGACGGGAATATTGTGCCGCGCGGCAAATTCCTGAATGGCTCGCGCCTCAAAGTGTCCGCCGACGCGACCGAGTTTGATGTTTATAATGCGGCACGCGCCGAGTTCGGCGGCGTGTTTCGCGTCAGCCAAACAAGTGATTGATTCATCAAGGCAAATCGGCGTTTTTAACTCACGCTGCAATTTGGCGTGATCAACCAAATCTCCGGCGGCAAGCGGCTGTTCGATCATTAATAAATCGAAATCGTCGAGTTTTTTAAACAAATCAGTATCGCTTTCCAGCCGGTAAGCCGAGTTTGCGTCAACCGAAAGCAAAATGTCGGGAAACTCGCGGCGAATCGCTTTAACGAGTTCGAGGTCTTGTCCCGGTTTGATTTTGATTTTGATTCTTTGATAGCCGCTTTCGATTTCGCGCGTAACTTTTTCGAGCAGGATTTCCGGCGATTTTTGCAGCCCGATGGAAACGCCGCAGTTGATCTCGCGGCGCGTTCCGCCCAAATGCCGCCAGAGCGGCTCGCCTGCTTTTTTGGCTTCCAAATCCCAGACGGCGGCTTCCACCGCGCCGATTGCCATGCGGTTGCCGCGAATCGGCGCGAGCGTTCGGGAAACATCGGCGGCACAGCAGATTGGCGTCTTTGCCAGCAGTAGCGCAATGAATTTACTTATAATCGTCCAAGCCGTTTCGATTGTCTCGTGATTGTAAAACGGCATTTCGGGAGCGGTGCATTCGCCGTAACCACTCGCGCCGTCCGCGTCCCGGACGTGAACGATTAAAATGCGCCGCTCTGTGGTTGTGCCGAAACTCGTTTCAAACGGAGCTTTCAGCGGCAATCCGATTTCGCGCAGTTCGAGGTTTTCCAAATTTAATTTGTTCATTTTAAAAATTCGATGTGAAACTCAATAAATTTCCCGCAAAGACAAACCAGAGAAATCCGAGACAAGCGAGCGCGAAAACAGCCGCCTGAAGCTTGCCCCAAATTCGGTATCGCTTGCTGGTGAGCGCGTGAAAAAGGTTGTAGAAAACAATTAATGTTCCGATTACTCCCAGCACGCCGATCACCTGCGTGAGCTGAAACCAGAAGACGCCGCGGTCGCTCAGGAATTCGAGATGCGAGAAAGCATAGATAAGCAGACCGACCATTGCGGCTATAAAAATCAAATTGAGCGCGAAAACAACCCGCACGATGATGCGCAGCCACCATTCCTGCCGGGTCAGCTCCAATTTTTGCCCGTAATGTCTCCTGACGAGCCATCCGACAAACCACAAAATCAGCGTCAAAAGCATGATAAAAAGTGAAACTCCCAAAACCGGCAGAAGAATTTTGCTGTTTTCCCACAGCCCGACTTTTTGGAAAACCATAAACGGGAAAGCCATTATCATCTGCATTTGACCGCTTTCGTCGGGTTTAAAAATCAGCTTGTCCTGCCCGTCAACTTCCTGGAAGATCATCGGCTGGGTTTCGCGCCAGCGTTTCGGCTTTCCGTTCGCCGCGAGCAGCGAGTCAACCGTAATCGTTCCGTCTTCGGCGGCTGAAACCGTCGTTCCCCCGATTAAAGATATTGCGCTAAAAAAAGACTTTTCGGGACGGCGGCTTACTTTATATGTGCCGCTGACGGCTTGAGCGTTTTCTTTCGCCGTTTCCGAGGCGGGCGCGGCAGGCGTCGGATTGGGAAAATAACGGTCGAGAAAGGCTTCCCAGAGAATCGTGCGCGGCGAAATCTGCCCGCGACCGGCGCTGTTGTATGAAATGAAAAAACCGACGCCCGCATCGAGAATCAGGTGCAGATCGCTGTGAAAAGCGACTGTGTCGCCGCCGTGTCCGATGATGCGGTGTCCGTTGCGGTTTTCTTCATAAAAACCGTGAGCCATCGCGTTTGCCGCCGGGTCTAAAGCGAAAAGACGGCTGTGCATCAGTTTCGCCGTTTTCGGGCGCAATATCTGCGCATCGCCCAATTGCCCGTTTTGCAGATGCGCTCCCATAAATTTAGCCATATCCGTCGCCGTGCTGCTCAAGCTTCCCGCCGGAAATGGACCGATAACTTCAAACTGCATCGGATCGTCGGAAGCAAGCTTATAGCCTTTTGACATATTGTCAGCCAGTTCAGGCGGCAAAGGTTGGGCAAAAGTCGAATGATTCATCCCCAAAGGCTGAAAAATATGCTCCTGGACATATTGATTAAAAGGCTTTCCGCTCGCCCGCTCGACGATGTATCCGGCGAGCGCCGTTCCATAGTTTGAATAAGCCGGAACAATGCCCGGCGGATAAATTCGCGCCGGAATATGCGTTTTCAAATATTCGCCGAGATTCGGGCTTTCCGTTTCGTAATTGAACAAATCTTTGATCTGTTCCTCGAAACCGGGCGTGTGCGTCAGCAGATTTTTCAGCGTGATCGGTTTTCCGAAGGCTTCGGGAATCTTAAAATCGAGATACTCGTTTACGTCGCGGTCAAGATCGAGCTTGCCCTGTTCGACCATTTGCATCACCGCCGTCCAGGTGAACAGCTTGGAAACCGAACCGGGGCGAAACAAAGTCTCTTCGGCTGAAACCGGCTTTTTCTGCTCGATATCGGCATAGCCGTAACCTTTGGCAAAAAAGAGTTTTCCGTCTTTGACGATTGCTACGGTCGCGCCGGCAATATCTTCGCGCGCGAGTTGAAGCGGGATGATCGCATCCAAAAAAGTCTCGACATCGCGGGCGGTCAACTCGTGGCTGCCCGCCGCAGGAATATCGCTTGTCGCTATCTTCTTTTCCTCATCAGTCGGGATAATCGGCGCATTTGGAACTTGTCCGCCCGCCAACGAGTAAAGCATCAAGCCAAGCATTATCAAAGCCGTTAGTCTTTTCATTAGTTTCATCTCCCGTAATTTTATAAACTGATGTTTCACGCCGCGCTTAATCTTCGCTTACTTTATCTTTTGAGCCGGAAAATTGCCTCCGCCCTGTCTCAAAGTCAACCCGGTTACTTTCCCCTGCGCGTCTTTGACGAATGTAATCAGCAGGTTCACGTCTTTGGAAAAGAAGCGGTCTTCCGCCTCGGCGGAAAGCGCGATTTTTGATTGTCCGGCGACTTGCGCAAGCAGCTTTCCGTTTTCGAGCGTAATAACGATGACGATTTTGGGCTGCTTGATCTGATATTCTCCGACGTATTTTTCCAAAATTTTCGGCTCGACGGCGATCTCCTTGCGTTCCTGCGGAATTTCATACGGCGCGCCGAAAACGATTGCCGCCAAATCGTTGGCGATTCTTCCGGCTGGCGCGCCTTCAACATTGCTCAAAACAATAACGGTTAGGCGGTCAGCGGGGTAACGGGCGATCTGAGTCGCAAAGCCGAAAATGTTGCCGCCGTGAGCGATTATCTGGCGGTCAAACCGCTTGCCGATGCTCCAGCCGTATCCGTATCCGTTTTTAAAGGGCGTGTGAATTTCGCCGAGCGATTTGTTTGAAACTAGATTTTCGGTATAAAGAGCCTGATCCCAGCGAAGCATGTCTTCGGTCGTCGAAAACAACGCGCCAGCAGCGCCCGGAACGGTCATATCCATATACGAAGCGTTAAAAATTTCGCCGCCCTGTCGCGCGTAGCCCGAAGCGCGATTTTTGATAACATCGCGCGGGCTGTCGTAACCCGTCTGCTTCATTCCCAAAGGCGTAAAAATATTTTCCTGCAAAAAGTCGGCGTAAGATTTGCCGCTGACGCGCTCAATGATTAAGCCGAGCAAAAAATAGCCCGAATTGTTGTAAGCGTATTTTTCGCCGGGGGGAGAATCGAGCGGCTTGTCTCTGAGCTGCGCGATCATCCCGGCGGCTGTCGTCGGCAAAACGGCATTTTTGGCAAAATCGGGAAAACTCGTGTAACTCGGAACGCCGGAAGTATGCGTCAAAAGATGCTTGACGGTTACCGACTGCCACGCCGCCGGGCAATCCGAAAAGTATTTGCAAATGGAATCGCCGACGTTCAGTTTGCCGCGCTCCTGCAGCATCACTATCGCCATCGCCGTAAACTGCTTGGTAATCGAAGCCAAACGGAAAACGGTCTGCGGCGCGTTCGGCACGGCGTGTTCGACGTTCGCCATTCCGTAACCTTTGCTGACAATCGGCTGACCGTTACGAGCTATAAGAATCGAGCCGCTGAAACCGTCAACACGCATCGCCGCGTTCATATATTCGTCAACTTTCGCGGTAATCTGCTGCGCTGACGGCGGCGCGGCGTTCTGTGCCGAAACATATAAGGTAAAAATTAAACACAGCCAGACGAGCGCGGTCAGATGATTTACGACGTTAATTTTTTTAGACATATAAATTTTTCTTAGAATTAAATGGTTGTTTGTGTTGACAATTTTTTTAAATTGCCACTAGCTAATGGTGTTTGAAAAATAAATACCGCAAAAAAGAAGTTCGATTTTAGCCCGCGTGAGCGGGCGGCAGCATAAAGCCTGGCGCGTCAGCGCCAGGTTCGCAAGCAAGCAAACAAGTAAGCTCGCGTGAGCGGGCGACAGCCGATTAAAAGGGGCTGTCGCTATCTTCGATAGCTAAATATATGGCTTTGCATTGCCACCTAGCCCTTGCGGGCTAGGCTTTATGC
>DATHTS010000357.1:0-2534 GCA_035462935.1 Pyrinomonadaceae bacterium | reverse complement strand
CCCGGCTTTTCACAACCCGCATTACCTGATTTCTCCCGCAAAAATATTTGAGCTGGAGGGATTGGTTTTGAAAAAGTCGAGATTAAATTGCAGCGTCGGGCGGCTTTCCAGCACCTCAAATAAAGATTCCCCGCAGATTACAACCGCTCCCCGCGAATTGTGCAAGCGATGAATCTTTTTGGCTTCGGCGAGGGCTAGAATCTCTCCAAAATCAGTTTTTAGAGTCTCAGCAGCCTGCTCGAAAGTCTTTAGTTCAACTTCTTTCTCACAAACCAGGCAATAAGCCGCGCTTTCGCTTCGCTTAAAACCGGAAAGGCTTTGTCCGTTTGCGCTTGTCGCTTCCGAGATTTCTTTAACGTCCAGTTTCATTTTCATATACACCTTTTTCCTTTCTTCTCTGATTTCCCTTTTTGAGTTAAAATCTAATCCAATATTCGACATATTTGCCGTTTACAGCTCTATTTTCTTTGAGAACAGCAGATTAAATCTTTAGTAAAATCTGAAACTTTTCTGAAGAAATTCTGAAGAATAACTGAAATGAAGGATTTACACGGAAAAATCTTCGAATTCGGCGGCTTTCAGCTCGACGCCTCCGAGCGCCTTCTTTTCGACGGCGATAAAACTATCCAGCTCGCGCCGAAAGTCTTCGATACACTTTTGCTCCTTGTCGAAAACTGCGGTCATCTTCTGAGCAAGGAAAAAATGCTGGAACAGATTTGGGAAGACAGTTTTGTAGAAGAAAACAATCTCGCGCAAAATATCTCTTATCTCAGAAAAATTTTGGGCGAAGATAAAAACACAAAATTTATTGAAACCGTCCCGAAGCTCGGCTATCGCTTTATCGCTCCGGTCAGCGTCGTGGAAGTAGAAGAACCGGAAACGATTGTCTTTGAACAAACCCGCGCCCGTATTTTGATTGAAGAAGGGGAGATGGGGAGAGAGGGAGAAAGGGAGAGAAATTTCAACTCAACAATTAATATTTCTCCCCATCTCCCCATCTCCCCTTCTCCCCTTCTTCCTTACGCTTTGCCCAAAACTCAATACGTGCAAAACGGCGATGTAAATATCGCTTATCAGGTTGCGGGCAGCGGCGGCGATATTGACATCGTTTTCGTGATGGGCTGGGTTTCGCATCTCGAATATTTCTGGAAAGAGCCGCATTTCGCCGCATTCTTGAATCGCTTGGCTTCGTTTTCCCGCCTGATTTTATTCGACAAGCGCGGAACGGGGCTTTCCGACCGCGTTCCGATCAATCAGCTTCCGACGCTCGAACAAAGAATGGAAGACGTTCACGCCGTAATGGACGCGGTCGGCTCGGAACAAGCGGTTTTGATCGGCGTTTCCGAAGGCGGTCCGATGTGCTCGCTTTTCGCCGCCACCTATCCCGAAATGACGACCGCGCTCGTGATGATCGGAACTTACGCCAAGCGAATAAAGGAAGAGGATTATCCGTGGGGCGTTTCAACCGAAGACCGCGAGGCGTTTTTTGAAATGATGAAAAGGGATTGGGGAAAACCCGTCGGAATTGAAGAACGCGCTCCGACGATGGCGCAAGACGGAAATTTCCGCGATTGGTGGGCGACGTATCTCAGGATGGGCGCAAGCCCCGGCGCGGCGGTCGCGCTGACGAAAATGAACGCCGAGATCGACATCAGAAACGTTTTGCCCTCGATTCGCGTTCCGACCCTGGTCATTCACCGAAAAGGCGATTTATGCCTGAAAGTCGAGGAAGGTCGCTTCGTCGCCTCTCAGATTCCGGGCTGCAAATATGTCGAGCTCGAAGGCGTTGACCATCTGCCGTTTGTCGGAAATCAAAACGAGATTCTCGATGAAATCGAAATGTTTTTAACCGGCGTGCGTCACGCGGAAAATTACGACCGCGTTTTGGCGACCGTGATGAACATAAAAATCGTCAATCCTCAGGCGCACGCCGAGCGAATCGAAGATTGGCAGGATTTGCTGGAGCGTTCCAGAATCTACGTCCGCCGTCAGCTCGAGCTTTTCAAAGGTCGAGAAGTCTCCTACGACGAAAACGGCGTTCTCGCCACTTTCGACGGACCGGCGCGCGCAATTCGCTGCGCCTGCTCTATTACCGAATCGGCAAAGCGTCTCGGCGTCGAAGTAAAAACCGGGCTGCATACGGGCGAATGCGACGTTTTGGACAATAAATACGGCGGCGTGGCGGTCGAACTCGCCAAAAAGATAGCGGAAGAATCCGAACCGGGAGAAATTCTGGTTTCGCGGACGGTGAAGGATTTAGTTGCAGGTTCGGGAATTTCTTTCTCGGAGCGCGGCAAAAAATCTTTTTCCGAAATTCAGGGTGAATGGCGATTTTTTAGCGTCGAAAATTAGAGAAAAAACCGCTTTTATGATTAATATGGATTTAAAAAGTATTTTGTGCAAGAATTAAGAAATTGAACTTAACAATCGCCGAAACTCTACATTCATTCGCTTTATCATCTTAACCGATTAGCAATAATTGATTGCAAAAAAATGTAAAGTTATCCAGCTTAAGTCCATTTTCCAAAATCAGC
>DATHTS010000356.1:0-6739 GCA_035462935.1 Pyrinomonadaceae bacterium | reverse complement strand
ATTGGAAGGCGGTGACCGGGCAACGGCAGAAAAACTCGAAGAGCAGCTTTTCGCCAAATCCCAGACTTCCAATCGCGGCAGCCGAATCACTCCACGCTATAGCTTTTACTTTCGAGGTTATGTCGCGCTGAAAAATGGACAAACAAATGAAGCGTTAGAAAATTTCAGTGAAGCGCTGCGGCACGCACCGGCGACATGGGAGATTGACCCTCTGGAAGATTGTCTGGCAAACACATATCTGGAACTTGGAAGATTTGACGAAGCAATTGCCGAATATGAGCGGATTTTGCGGCTGAATCCAAATTATCCTCTGGCGCGTTTTCATCTCGCCCAAGCCTTCGAGCGCAAAGGTCAAATGACGGAAGCCCGCGAAAATTATCGGCTTTTTCTGCAAATTTGGAAAGACGCTGACACAGATATTCCCGAAGTTATATCGGCTAAAAAATATATCGGCAGTTTTTGACTCTTCTCAATATAAAAGTTTCCCGAAATTTTTCAAATCAAAAGGAGCGACAAAAAGTCTTTATTTTTTATTGATCTCTATACGCCTGACAGACATACGTTTTGGAATCCCAGAGAATATAACCGCCCTCAAAATCCTGTCGCGCTCCGGTCGGTGTGGTAAAGCCGTCTTTAACGGGAAAGCCCAGCCAGGAACGAGTGCCGCCGATGTCGTAATACAGCTTGAACATACAGCCCGAAACTGCAAAAGACGTTCCCGAAAAACGCCCCGAACCGTGCCAAATAATATATCCGCCGTCGCCCTTTGTAAATCGCGTGTAGCGCCCCGTCGTCCCTTGCGGCGAAGGCTCGGCTTCAGCTTCGCTTATAACCGGACAGCCCAGCTTCCCGCTTTCTCCGCCCATTTGCTTCCATTTGTCGTATAAACCGGAGCCTAAAAAATAATCGCAAGCCGTAAAGGTTTCCGTCGGATTGGCGATGTTTGCTGTATTTCTGCCGTTTTCGCTTTTTACAGCCGAGATGCAGCAGGAATGAGCGGCGGAGCCTGTAACTTTTGAGGCAAGGTAACACATCTGCGAATCGTTCGGATTATATGCTCCCGCCCTTATAAACGTAAAACCTCTGCACTTCGGGTTCGCCTCGCAGTCAGCCTGACATTGTTCGATTGTCGTTCCGGGATAATATGTTAGGTTTTCGCCGTTGAGACTTGCCCCGTAATCTATTGGTTCCCAACCCGTGCCGATTTGGATTTTCTCTTTTATATTCCCGTTTGGAGTTATCGTCGCCGTCGGGGTCGGTGAAGATGAAATGTTTATATTATAAGGCGAATCTTCCAAACCGCCGCTTAGCAGCAGCCAAAATCCTGCAACGCCTGCAAAAAAAACGCACATCGTCAACGCTGCCACAATGACGAAAACAGGCGCGTTTGATTTTTTACTTTCCGGCTTAATTGCTGCCAGCCGTGTTACCTGACTTTGTTCCCAGGCGGACGGCGTTCGATTTTGCCTGACAACAGTTTCCGTTTCACCGAAAACTTCCGTCGGCATTTGCGAGCTTTCACTTTTGTAGCTTTGAAGTATCGCTCCGTCGTGCAAGCAAAACCGCAAACTTTCATCGGCGTAGGTGGTTTGGCAATTTGGACAATATTTCATAAGAATTTTGGCTTTGTAAAAAAATAAACGTTAAGAAACCGGAACCACTAATTAACACGAAGAAACACGAAATTACCTTAAATGAATTGATTTCCTTCGTGTATCTTCGTAATTTCAATTTCTTTATGGAACGGAAAATCCGCCCGATTCCTTCACCGCAGCCGTTGCAACGGGAGTATCTCCTTCCGAACCGAATTGGGTAATCGAAAATCCGCCGCCGCTTCCTGCCGCATACCAATTTTTATCCGTCGGTCGCCAAACGGCTAAATCAGCTTTTCCATCACCGTCGTAATCGGTGGGAACAAGAGCATCGCCATTTGCTCCGAACTGTTGAATGGTTGTGCCGCCGGAAGAGCGCAAAACAAACCAGGTAGCCGATGAAGGACGAAAGATCACCGGGTCGGCTTTGCCGTCGCCTCTCAATAAAAACCCGAATCTGCTTTTTGAAATAAAGGGTTATCAATCAATTACAAAAAAGAACGCTAAAAATTGAGAAAAACAGAATGCCTTCTCAATTTGTTAATGTTTGAAAGACAAAACATTTCATTTTTTTTCAGCTAAAGAATAATAAAGACAAAAACTATCAATTATCAGTAGATCACGAAAACCTAAAAAAGACGCACTGACTGGAGCGAGAGGCGTCCCGCTTGCAAACGCCGCGTGAGCGGCGTAGCTGAGTTTAAGCTAAAATCAACTTTAATTAAACTCGCGTTTTCGCGCTGACGCGCTCATTGCAAGCGAGACGCCTCTCGCTCCAATCGCTCTGGTTTTTCGGTCAAAATATCTGTTTCGTGATCTACTGATTATTTGTATTGACAAAACAGATTGAGAGGAAAAGCGGGAAACTCTGAACTATAAATTCTAAACTCTAAACTCTTTTGGATAATTTACTGTCAAATAGTTTAGAGTTCAAAGTTTAGAATTTAGAGTTTGGTTTGATTCCCTCCTAAACTGTTTTGTCAATACAATTATTCACTAGAAGCTATCTCAAAAATAATGATCGTTAAGCAAGCGGTCTAAGACCGCGTCTCAGGCAACAATCTTCGGCAAACGCGGTCACAGACCGCTTGCTTAACCTTACGTTTTGTATTTTTGAGATAGCTTGTAACAATTATCCACTGTCGTGCAGTAAATAAACGTTTAGCACTCTGCAAAAAAATTGATAATTGATAGTTTCTCTCATTAATTTTTGAGAGATTTATTTTCAAGCATCGCCGCCTAGTCAGACCCGTAATTTATTGAAACCGTGAGCGTAAAGCTGGCTTGGCTGCCGCAATTGTTTCTCAGATACAGGTAATTATTGCCTCTCGAAGTAATATAGCTTGTGCTTGTCGCCCCGTTGCTGAACGTTACGCAGTCTCTGCGCGAGCTGACGTTTGCCGAGAGATACTGACCGTATCTCGCGCCGAGAACATAGGTGCGCCCGCTTCCGCCGCCGACTGCGCCCGAAACGGTTGTCGAAGTTCTGCCTTTGGCAAACCGAATCCGCGTCTGAGCCTGTAGGTCGGCGTTTGAAACAATTAAAATCAGGATTAAGATAAACGCTTTTACAAATATTTTTTTCATTTCATTCGTCTCCATAATTATTTTTAATTAATTAATTCTCAAAAAACTTTTCGTTTGCTTATATCTATTTAAAGAAAATTTGAGAAAGCATCTTTTCCGGACAGAATATTTTTTTCAGCGAAAAGCCGTCGGAACAGATTTTTATTGCAATCGAAATTGACCGGCGTTATAATGATTTTCTCTCCGAGAAGGACAGAAAGTAACGAAAAAAAAACGAAATTTTTCCGAAATTTTCGTAATTCGGGCTTTTTTATGTAATTATGAGTTCGCCGGAAAAAAAGATTTATCGTTTTGCCGATGTCGAAGTTGATACTTCACAGAATTGCCTCAAACGCGGCGACCATGAGCAGCATCTTCGGCGAAAGGCTTTTTCCGTTCTCGTCCAGTTGCTCGAAAAACGCGAGCGCCTTGTTACCAAAGAAGAATTGATAGAGATTGTCTGGAAAGACACCGCCGTAACGGACGACGCTCTGGTGCAATGCATAAAGGAAATCCGCCGGTCAATCGGCGACGACTCTCATCATCCGCGGTTTATCAAAACCATCCCCAAATCCGGTTATCGCTTTATCGGCACAATTGAAGAACCCCAAAACGGCTTTCACACCGAAACCGATCACTTAAAGGAAAAGAAGGAAACTTCGGAAGAGCCAAATTCTTTCTTTAAATTATTAGCGGGGCGAAAAGTCTTTTTTGCGATTTTAATTTCCGTTATCGCCGTTTCCCTGCTGACCTTTTTGGGTCAAAAGGTAAAGCAAAACGCGCCGGATGCTGCGGAATTTACTCTGCCGCAGATCAACGGAAAAAAAACGCTCGCCGTAATGTATTTTGAAAATCAATCCGGTAATTCTGAGCTCGAGTGGTTGCGCGAAGGTCTCGCCGATATGCTCACGACCAATCTTTCCCGCTCGCCGAAATTAACGATTTTAAGCCGCCAGCAGCTGCATCTTTTGCTGGAAAGAAACAATTTTCAGCCCGGCGATGAAATTTCCTTTGAAAACGCGCTGGAAATCGCCCGCAAAAGCCGCGCGGAAAATTTTATTACGGGAAGTTTTAGCA
Organism: Pyrinomonadaceae bacterium; assembly: GCA_035462935.1. Classification (GTDB taxonomy): domain Bacteria; phylum Acidobacteriota; class Blastocatellia; order Pyrinomonadales; family Pyrinomonadaceae; genus DATHTS01. The sequence continues at coordinate 2,504 of DATHTS010000356.1, read as the reverse complement.
AAGCGGGCGAAAAAATTCGGGTTGATGTTCAGCTTCACAATACGCAAAACGGTTCATTTTTGGCGGCGGAAAGCCTGGTTGTTGAAAGCGGCGGGCAGATTTTGACCGAGATTGATTTGCTCTCGCTGAAATTAGCCAACCATCTCGGAGCAGATGAAACCGAGAGCCAAACGCCTTTAGCCAGCGTGATGACGGATAATCTCGAAGCCTATCGCTATTATTCGCTGGCAGTAGAAAAAGCGCGAGGCTTGCATAAAAAGGATGCTCTCGAACTATTGGAAAAAGCCGTCGCGCTCGACTCCGAGTTTGCGATGGCTCACGCCCGCATCGGTTATCTCTACACCGTTACCTGGGGCAGAGCCGCCGACGGCAAACCGCATCTGGAAAAAGCCTTCACGCTTTCCCATCGTTTGACCGAAAGAGACCGGCTTTATATCGCGGCATGGTATGCGATTGCCAATCTCGATTACCCGACGGCGATCCAATCTTTCCGCGAAATTATCACGAAATATCCGACGGAAACCGAAGCCTATTTAAGGCTCGGTTATTTGCTTCGCGGCGAGGAGCAGTTTGACGAATCGATCAGCGTGATGCGCCAGGGTTTGGTGATTGATCAGGATTCGCCCGCGCTTTATAACGCGCTCGGACTCCTCTATTCCCTGCTCGGCAGGCACGACGAAGCGATTGATATGCACGAGCGTTACGTCGCGTTCGAACCAAACGAAGCGAACGCTCACGACAGTCTCGGAATGAGTTATCAATGGGCTGGACGTTATGAAGAAGCGATTGCCGAATACAACCGCGCCCTCGAATTAAACCGAAACTTTGAAATCGCGCACGTTCATCTCGGAGTTGTGTATTTTCAAATTGGACGCTACCGGGCGGCGATTGACTGGTTCGAAAAATACATCGCCGTCGCGCCGTCAAAATTGGAGCGCGCGCGCGGCTATGGTTATATCGCGTTTGTTCACCGAAGCCTGAAAAATTACGCGGCGGCAGCGCAGGCGGCAAATCGAGCCTTTAAAGAAAATGAGTTTAACGTTTCGGAACAATTCTTCATCGCTTCGGAACGCGGCGATAAGGCAAGGGCGAAAAAGCTCGAAGAACGGCTTTTCGCCGAATCGGGCTTCAATAATCGCGGCAGCCGAAACACTCCGCGCTATCGGTTTTACCATCGCGGTTACATCGCGCTGAAAAACGGGCAAACGGAAGAAGCGCTGGAAAATTTCCGCGAAGCGCTGCGGCATTCACCGGCGACCTGGGATATTGCCGCGCTGGAGGATTGTCTTGCAAAAGCTTATCTGGAACTCGGACGGCTGGACGAAGCCGCCTCCGAATATCAAAGAATTTTGCAGCTAAATCCGAATTATCCTCTCGCCCAATTTCATCTCGCCCAAATGTATGAACGCAAGGGTTTGCGTGCCGAAGCCCGCAACGCTTACCAAAATTTTCTTAAAATCTGGCGGAATGCCGACGCCGATATTCCAGAAGTAATAATTGCAAAGAATTTTATTAAGGAATATTAATCTGTTCAAATTGAAGTTTTATAGACCGCAGCTTTTGGTTAATAATCAGGAGCCAATCTGAATTGTGAGCATTGAGACCGAACCGCCGTCTACTCCTTCAACCGGAAAAGTGATTTGCTCGCCTTCTCTTCGAGCTGCGATCACATAAAGTAAGGGCAAATAATGCTCCGGCGTCGGGATGGACAACATCGCATCTCGCCCCAAGCTTTCATAATCAACAAGCATTATTTCATTGCCGTTCAAAAGCAATTCTCTTGCTTGTTGTTCAAACCGCACAGCCCAATCGAAAGGCTCAACCCGATGCTTACCCCAGGCGTATGTATGCAGATTGTGAACGAGGTTGCCGCTGCCCATAATCAAAACTCCTTCATCCCGCAGGGGCGAAAGTTTCTTTCCAAGCTCATAATGAAATTCGGGCGGTTGTGTTTCGTCAATGCTGAGCTGCACGACCGGAATATCCGCCTGCGGGAAAACGTGACACAAAACCGACCAGGTTCCGTGGTCAAGTCCCCAACTCTCGTCAAGTTCCACCGAAATCGGAGAAAGCAAATCTTGCACCCGTTTTGCCAAGTCCGGGCTGCCCGGAGCCGGATATTCGACTTGGTAAAGTTCTTTTGGGAATCCGCCGAAATCATGGATTGTTTGCGGCGCGAGGCTAACCGTAACCGCTGTTGCCGGGATATACCAATGAGCGGAAATCGCAAGAATGGCTTTGGGTCGCGGCAACTGACTGCCGATAGCCGCCCAACCATCCGTATAGGAATTCTTCAACAGCGCGTTCATCGGATTGCCGTGTCCAAAAAAAACAGCCGGCATCGGATTAGTCATACTCACAGCTTATCAAAATCATTTTTGACTTTAAATCAGCGGCAGAAGCAAACCCTTTTTATATTTCAATTGCTTTCAAAACTTCCGCCTAATTTATAAATAAAAAAGGCTGCAAAGCCAAAACTTGCAGCCCGATCGTTTCTCTTTAAA
>DATHTS010000355.1:0-6271 GCA_035462935.1 Pyrinomonadaceae bacterium | reverse complement strand
GGTTAAGATTAATAAAGCGGTTGTTGAGCCTTGTTCTATCAAATAAATTTACCTTCAACTCGTATAAATTTTTGGATAATTAATTCGATATCTATGGAATTTATTCCTCTCCGATATCTTCATTCCAGATTTCAGGATGGTTTGAAATAAAATCATTTAACATCCTGATACATTCCTCAGAATTCAAATCAATCACCTCAACGCCGTTTTCCTTGAGCCATTCAATGCCGCCTTGAAAGGTTTGCGATTCACCGACGACGACCGTTCCGATTTTGAATTGCCGCACAAGTCCCGAACAATACCAGCACGGCGCGAGCGTTGTAACCATAATCGTATTTCGATAATTTTTCTGCCTTCCCGCTTTGCGAAAAGCGTCGGTTTCGCCGTGAACCGAGGGGTCGTTTTCCTGAACGCGGCGGTTATGCCCTTTCCCGAGCAGATTTCCGTCTTTATCGAATAAAGCCGCGCCAATCGGGATGCCGCCTTCATTTAAGCCTTCTCGCGCTTCTTCGATAGCCGTTTCCAACATCGCTTTGTAATCTAAATCGTTCTTCATATTCTGAATTTTCTTTTTCCTTTTGGATTTCAGCCGCAATAATTTATTATGCTAATCTTTTTTCTATGTCACAAGATTTTCAGGCGGGCGATTATTTAATTTTCCAAATCGAAAGCGGCTATGGTTTGCTGCGTCTTTTGGCAATTGACGAAAACGGAGACGATACGATCTGGCATCTGGCGGCTTATAATGAATTGTTTTTGGATGTTGAGACGGCGGATTTGGCGCTCGAAAATTCGGCTGCGCTTTCAGTCAGCTCGCCGCATATCGCTTTGACAAACCGCGCTTTTGAAAGCACGCAGGTTGCCCGGATGAAAAATGAACCTCTTACCCAACAAGAATTAGAGCTTTACAACGAATGGAAGGAAAACCCGGAAAGACAAGTTTCGGATCGCTCTGTTCGCTTAATGCTAGGTCTTCGGTGAATGCGAAAGATGGGTTTCTTCGGGTCTTTTTGTGTTTTCCTGCAAAATTAATTTACTCTTCCTCAAGATTCATAAATTCGGAACTACAAAGTTTAATAAAAGATAGACAGAAAAAATCGTTTTCCGGTCAAATACAACCTGGCGATACGCATCTACGGCTCTTTTGTTTTATCATTAATGCGAATCAGTGGTTGAAATCATGAAATTCTTAGCGATCTTTGCGAAAAACCTTGCGCTTCTTTGCGGTTAAATAGTTTTCTAACCGCAAAGAGCGCAAAGGAAGCTAAGGAAAGCCTGTGTCTGCCAATATTTAATCCAACTGCTGATTCGCATATAAATATATTTCATCGGAAACCTCTGGAAGCAGCGAGTAACAAGTTGAAACAATCTTGCCATCCGCATTATATTTAATATTTTAACGCTCGAAGATGCGATTTCAACCCGCGTTGCCGAAGAGCGGTTTATTTCTCCGTATCAATTCGCTTTAATTTATTGTTATCAGGGCGAAAAAGAAAAAGCGCTTGCCGCTCTTGAAGAAACCTTCAAAGAACGCGAAGGCAAGCTTATCTGACTGGGAATAGAATCGGCGCTCGATGTTTTGCGCGACGATGCTCGCTTTTAGAATTTACTCGAAAAGACCGGCAATCCGATTGTAAAAATCAAAAACAATTCAAGCGAAGAGCCAACTCGGATTCAAAAGTAATTTTCGATTATTTTTTCAATTTCAGGAAAAGACACAACACAATTTGCTTTTACCTGTTTGCAGGAAAAGCTCACTTGCGCGCAGGAAAGATTTTTAGTGCTAACAGATAAGCTTTTCTTGAGGTCAGGAAAGCTTTAACTGGAGACAGGTAAAGTTTAATTGCGTGCAGATAAAGTCTTTCTGCGGATTGGAAAAGCTTTATCTTTGTTTTTTTGGAGACAAATCAAAAACAGTTGTCAATACAGGAAAATGAGCGTAATCTAATGAAGCAATTCAGCCGCCGGACAGTTTTCAGACTTTTAACAGTTGTCCTTTAAATTCGCCTTTTGTCCGACGACTTTGCTAGAAGTTGCTGATGGAAAAAATATTTAGGAATTCCGTATAAATTTTTATGCGGAATTTAATTCGGTATAATACAAAGTTCGATAGTTTTCTTTGAAGAATAACCGTTTTGATAAAATAAGGAGACATATGCCAACAGTAATTAGAAGGACTTTCTTTAAGGTATTTACGATGATGGTTTTATGTTTTGTGATTCTTTGCTCGCAAAATGTAATGGCTCAGAAAAGTGTTTCAATTGTCGTTTCTCAAGACAATTGGGGAGAAGCAAGAACAGTTGATATACAAAAAGTTCTTGAGTCTGCGGCAAATGAGTTATGGGTATATTTTCCAAATAAACGGCTAGAGACCATCAAAGTTGTTTATGATGCTGACACCCCTAGAACTCGGTGTGCAAAGGGTTCAAATGGGGAATATATTGTTCAACTTACTGCACAAAATAGGCGATGGGCGCAATTTTCCTATCAATTCGCGCATGAGTTTTTTCATGTTCTCTCGAATTATGATAAAACAGGTTGCAACTCCGGTATAGGTACTGAGAATCAATGGTTTGAGGAATCTCTTGCGGAGGTTTCATCTATGTTCGTTCTAAGGCAAATGGCTGCCACTTGGAAGGAAAATCCGCCTTATTCTAACTGGAAGAGCTACGCATCCTCCCTAGAGAAATACGGGGAAGACCTTCGGAATGACACGAATCGTCAACTGCCGCCCAACACAAAATTTATCAAATGGTTCAAAGAGAATCACAGTTCACTCAGAAATGACCCTTACTTGCGGGCTAAAAACAAACTCATAGCGAACAGACTGTTACCATTTTTTGAACGCAGTCCTGAGAGCTGGGAAGCGATTGGTTATTTTAACTTAGGCACTCCAGATTCCTCAAATAGTTTTCAGGCTTATCTGAATAACTGGCATAAAAAAGTTCCGGTGAAATATGAGAGTTTTGTAGAAAATATTGCTAAAGAATTCGGTATGCGAATTACGAATTGACGAATATGATTTTAAAAGGAATGTTTCTTTTGAGGATTTAAATATGAAAATCCCTTTGGGGTTGCATTTTCTGAGATTTGTTTGTTTTATGAATGCGCCGTCGAACAAATCAATGGACGCGAGGCGGAAACAGCTACTTTCATATAACGGCTCTTCTAAAACCTTAGCTTGTCGCTTTTCGGTTTCCGCCCGCGTCATCTCAACCGTTAGATGCTTGGCGCTCTGATGGCAGGCGAGTCCCAGAGTAGTATCTTTGGATATGGATAACCTCGTTTCAGAAAAACCTTTTGCCAGTATTATCCAGCGTCTCATAGCTTATGCTGTTGATGCGCTGCTTCTTTTCGTTGTGATCGGATTGCTGCTTGGCGGGATTTTTGGCTTAATTCTTTATCTGACAGTTGGCTTTGAATGGACGCCAAACGGTTTTCTGCTTTGGGCTTATGTTTTCGCAACCCTATCAATACCTTGCTGGTTGTATTACGCAATCTTTGAAAGCAGCGAGCGGCAAGCCACCATGGGGATGAGACTGCTGGGATTGCGCGTCACTGGATTAAATGGTGAGAGGATCAGCTTTGGTCGGGCTTTATTGCGGACGGTTGTAAAGCTCATTCCTTTTGAAGTCAATCATGCAGTGATGTTTCTACCTGTGCCGCTTATGAATGAAACCAATCCGAATTTTCGCTATGGTTTCATCCTGGTTAACATGTTAATGCTTGTCTATTTGGCGAGCGTCGTTCTGACCAGTCGCAGACAAAGCATCCATGACCTAATAGCGGGTACAATGGTCGTGCGTGACAGGTAACGCCGCATCTAACAAATCATTCAACCGGAGCGCGAAAAGCGCGGCTCCCATCGAGAACTTGGATCTATTGACGTTGCGTGCGCTCCCGGTTAATTGGGGCGTTGACTTTTCGTAAATGCTTTATTGACAAATAGAACAGAGACAGCGCTTTGTTTTTCGGCAGCCCCTTTTGCTTGGGTAACGTTCGTTATTCTTGAAAACAAGTGCCGGAACTCTTACCTTTTGTTTTTCAATTTTCTCGTCGTTGTTTCCGTAACGCTCGCCGGGATGATGTTTTCAAAATCCGCTTCCGGTAACAATTCCTTGGTTTCGGTATACTTTATAATTTTTTCTTCCAACAAATCCTCGCCGGTTTCGTTCTTTTTTCTGATGAAACGCCTTTTTAATTTAAGATTGTTAAAAAAGCTCACCATTTGCCAGGCTCCGATTACAGTGAAAAGGGAGGCTGCCATATAAATCGTAAAATGCGTGTCGGGATTGTCAAAATGAAAAATATACAAAACTATTGCCATCGAAAAAGCGGCTAGGGCGCTTAAACAATTAAAAACCAAGGACAATTGGAATTGTTCCGCTGGCGTTTTCGGCAATTTCTGCTTCGCTTCAAAATCCGGCAAAAATTCGCCGCATTGTCGGCAATAGGTGTTTTCTTTCTGGTCTGATTTTCCGCAGTTTGGACAAAACATCTTTTTTGAATTAGTTTATTGGTCGTTTTTTTAGAGCTTTGGTAGTTTGCTCCCTAATTATCCGATTTTCGATTGGGTTAATCTTTGCCGTGGGTAGAAATTCCTGTGTTTTAGCTGAATGCAGTTTGCCTTCATCAATTTCTGATAAATTTTCACGCTTTTTATCCGTATTTTTCTTTGTGAATTTTTTTCTTATATTTGCCGCGAAAATCAGGTTCAACACCTGCCACAGCGAGATAAAAAGCAGGAAAGCATAAACGAAGTAAATAACGGTCGGGGTTTCGACCGGCGGAACTTTATCTTCACCGGCTCTGTAATAGCCCATTAAAAAGCCCAGCAGCGTCGCTGTCAGCAGCAAAACGATAAAGCTTATGAAAAAGTTTACAGTAACCTGTTTTTCAGTCGTGCTGATGCCGAACAGTTTCAGAATAAGGTTCAGGTTATCCGTTGAATCAACCAGGAATTCGCCACAATTTCGGCAATAGGTGTTTTCTTTCTGATCAGCTTTTCCGCAATTAGAGCAAAACATAAAATCTTTTTTATCGGTCAATTAACACTTACGTATTCTTTCCTCTAAAAGTTTATGTTCCGATTCTTCGTCTTTCCAGTTCCTTTTTTATCAATTCAAGCTCGCGGCTCATTTGTCCCATCACGGAAGAATTTTCTTTCGCCCGACGAATCAGATAAGGCACCGCATCTTTGACCGGACCATACGGAACGTATTTTGAAACGTTGTAATTATTTGCTGCTAAAACGTATGAAAGATTATCGCTCATCCCATAAAGCTGTGAGAAAAAGACATGCGGATGATTGTGAGAAATCCCGTATTTTTCCATTAAGCTAACCAAAACCTGGCTGCTTTTTTCATTGTGCGTCGCCGCAACAAAGGCTATGTTTTCGACGTTTTCAATACAATATTCAATCGCTTCGTCATAAGCCCGGTCGGTCGCGGCTTTGTCGGGCTGAATCGGCGAAGGATAACCCTTCTCTTCGGCTCGCTCGCGCTCTTTTTCCATATACGCGCCGCGCACGAGTTTGACGGCAAAAATATAGCCGCCGTCTTTTGCCATTTGGTGGAATTTTTTGAGCAAATCCAATCCGTCGGTTCGGTAAAGCTGAATAGTTGTGAAAACAATCGGCTGGGCGCGATTGAATTTTTCCATCATTTCCATCGCCAGAGAATCAATCGCGTTTTGTATCCAAGTCTCTTCCGCGTCAATAAAAATCGGCTGTTCGATGGAATAAGCAAACTCGCAGATTTGTTGGACGCGGCTTTTTATTCTTTCCCATTTGGCTTTTCCCTTTTCGGTAAGCTCGCGTCCGTCGCTTATCTTTTCCAAAGTTCCGTAAGGCGCGATGCCCGAAACTTTAAACACCGCGAAAGGAATGCGTTCATCATTTTTCGCACGCTCCAGATTACGAATAATTTCTGCCTTCGTGTATTCAAAATCTTCTTCGGCAAATTTTCCTTCAACCGAATAATCGAGAATCGTCCCGATGTGCGATCTGCCGAGTTTTTCTATCGTCGGCTGCGATTCTTCGATTGTTTCTCCGCCGCAGAACTGCTCGAAAATCGTGCTTTTTATCAAGCCTTTGACCGGCAAGCCGAGAGACAAAGCGACTTCAGCCATTTTTGTTCCGACTTCATTTAAAAACGGCGAGTTCATCATCCTAAAAAGCCGGTATTTTTCTCTTAATTCCGCGTCCGTTTTATCGGCAAAAGCAATTGCCGTATCTTGAAAATTCAATTTAAATTCGCTCATTTAATATTTT
>DATHTS010000354.1:0-2741 GCA_035462935.1 Pyrinomonadaceae bacterium | reverse complement strand
GGGTGAATCACTGCTGCGAAAAGCGGCGGAAAATCAAGCTGAACAACATCGAGCGGATTTGTAGAACGCACAAGGGTGAAACCGCCGAAAAGACACGGTGCGATATTGTCGGCGTGGCGACCTTGGGATGCGACGAATTCTCCGGCAAGCGCGAATTCGGCGAGTTCTAATTTCGTGAAACGATTCTCCAAAAGCCGATTTGCCGCGCCGACCGCGCCGACCGCGCTCGCCGCGCTTGAGCCGATGCCGCTGCCGGGTTTGATGTTTTTGACGATTTCGACCTCAAATCCGATTTTTTCTTCAACCGCTTTGAGCATCGTCAGAAGCGCTTTGCCGGCGACGTTTTTCTCCGGTTCGGTCGGCAAATTATATTCGTCGAGATGTTTGATTCTAACCGTTTTTTCATCAATCAACCGCACGGTCATTTTGTCGCGCGGATTTTCGAGCGCAAAGCCCAGACAATCAAAGCCGCAAACGACATTAGCGACGGTTGCCGGCGAAAAAATGGTGATTTCTTTCATTTATACTTTTGACAAATTGTGCTTATCATTTAATCTTAAAATTTCGCTCAGGTTTCTCGAACAATGCAATACTTTAGCACAAACCGAAAATCGCCTCAGGTTTCCTTCCGCGAAGCCGTTTTAAATGGGCAGCCGCCTGACAAAGGTTTATATTTTCCCGAAAAGATTCCGACGCTCGCCGAAGATTTTTGGAAAGATTTTCAAACAAAAACCAAAGAGCAAATCGCATTTGGGGTCATAAAACCTTACGTCGGCAGCGAGATTCCCGATCAATTGCTTTTCCGTATCTGCACTGAGACGGTAAATTTCGATTTTCCGCTGGTGAAAATTACCGAGAATATCCAAACGCTCGAACTTTTCCACGGCGCGACGCTTGCTTTTAAGGACGTTGGCGCGAGATTTATGAGTCGCTGTTTGCGCCATTTTTCAAGCGAGAAACAGGAAAAAACAATCGTCATCGTCGCCACGTCCGGCGACACGGGCGGCGCGGTGGCGAGCGGTTTTTACGAGGTGGAAGGTGTTGAGGTGGTGATTCTTTACCCGCAGGGCAAGGTGTCGGAAGTTCAGGAATTGCAACTGACGACACTGGGAAAAAATATTACGGCTCTGGAAGTTGCTGGGAATTTCGACGATTGCCAGACGCTTGCAAAAACTGCGCTGGCAGACGAAGAGTTAAAGCGAAAAGCTTTTCTCACGTCGGCGAATTCAATCAACGTCGCGCGTTGGCTGCCGCAGCAATTTTATTATTTTTATGCTTTTCAGCAATGGGAACCTCAAAATTCAAAATTCAAAATTCAAAATTCAAAATTTTCGCCCGTTATCTCAGTTCCGAGCGGAAATTTCGGCAATCTCGCGGCGGGAATTATGGCGCACATTTCCGGTTTACCGTGCGAGAAATTCATCGCCGCCTGCAATGCAAATGACGTAATACCGAGATTTTTGGAAACCGGGAAAATGGAAACAAAATCTTCGATTCCGACGCTTTCCAACGCGATGGATGTCGGCAATCCTTCAAATTTCGTGCGGATTTTGGAGATTTTCAAACAGGATATTTCAAGACTTAAAGAAAAGGTAGAAGCCGTCAGCGTTTCGGACGAGATTACGGAGAAAACGATGCGCGAGATTTATGATAAATATAATTATGTTCTCGACCCGCACGGCGCGGTCGGATTTTACGCGCTGGAAAAATATTTGGGAAAACATCCAAATCAAAAAGGCTTTTTCCTCGAAACGGCGCATCCGGTAAAATTCGATTCGGTCGAAAGAATCGTCGGAACGTTCAGCGAAGTGCCGGAATCGGTTAGAAATTTGTTCTCGCTTCCGAAACAAAGCATTGAAATTGAAGCGGATTACGAAAATTTGAAAGAGATTTTGCTGGATAAAATTTGAGAAGGAAACCACAGATAAGAAAACATAATTTGGAATTTGGAATCTGAAATTTGAAATCAAAAAATCTGCGTTCATCTGTGGTTTCATCATTCTTTGTAATGTATGAAAGTTCTAAAATTCGGCGGCTCGTCGGTCGCCAATGCCGAAAACATTGAAAAGGTGGCGGCGATTGTCGGGAAGGAAATCGAAAAGGATTCCTGCGTTGTCATTCTGTCAGCGATGCAGGGGATGACTGACGCTTTGATTGAAGTCGGGAAAACGGCGGAAAGCGGCGACGAGAGTTTTCGGCAGAAAATAGATGCGATAAAGGAAAGGCATCTCGAAACAATTCGCATATTGATTCCGGCAGACAAACAAGGTGATGCTTCAGATTTTGTCGAATCGAGCATAAACGACCTTGAAAAAATCTGTGAAGGCGTTTTTCTCTTGCGGGAATTGACGGCGCGGACACTCGACCGGATCGTGAGTTTCGGCGAAATTCTTTTGACCAAAATCGTTTCCGCCAAATTCGATTCTTTACAAATCGAAAACGTTTGGAAAGATTCGCGCGAACTGATTCGCACGGATTCAAATTTTGGATTTGCGGCAGTTGATTTCCGAGCGACAAACGAGAAAATCAAGGATTTCTTTCAAAATTCCTCAAACGCAAAACTTTATATTCTGCCGGGTTTTATAGCTTCCGACGCCGACGGCGCGACGACCACGCTGGGGCGCGGCGGTTCGGATTACACGGCGGCGATTTTGGCGGCGGCAATTAATGCGAACGTTTTGGAAATTTGGACGGATGTTTCGGGAATGATGACCGCCGACCCGCGCGTTGTGCGAAATATC
>DATHTS010000353.1:0-8515 GCA_035462935.1 Pyrinomonadaceae bacterium | reverse complement strand
CTGTAATATGCTGGTTTCAAAAAACCGGGAGCATATTCGGGAATACAACAAATTTTTGAAACGGGAAATTGATATTCTCGCGCCGCTGATTTCTAAGAATCGTAAAGTCGAACAAATGCACTGGGGCGGCGGCACGCCTTCGCATCTTTTGCCGGAGGAAATTCGGGAAGTCGGCAATTATATTCGGGAAAGATTTGAATTTTCGGAAGACATCGAAGCCAGCGTCGAAATTGACCCGCGCCGTTTGACGTTTGATCACATCAAGGCTTTTCGTGAAAGCGGATTTAACCGCGTTTCGATGGGCGTGCAGGATTTTAACCCGCAGGTGCAGGAAGCGATTAACCGCATTCAGCCCGAAGAAATGACGCGGGAAGCGGTGGAATGGACGCGGGAACTTGGGTTTAACAGTTTGAATCTCGATTTGATTTACGGCTTGCCGCATCAAACCCTCGAATCATTTCTTGAAACGGTCGAAAAAGTAATTGACATCTCTCCCGACCGTATCGCGGTTTTCAATTACGCGCACGTTCCGTGGCTCAAAAAACATCAGGTTTTAATTAAAGAAGAAGATTTGCCGACGGCTGACGAGCGTTTGGAAATTTTGAAGCGGACGATTGAAACTCTGGTGCAGAGCGGCTACGAATACATCGGAATGGATCATTTCGCTAAGCCGACTGACGAATTGGCGATTGCCCAAAAGGAAAACACTTTGTATCGAAATTTTCAAGGCTATTCGACCAAAGCCGGCTGCGACGTTTACGCTTTCGGCGTGTCGGCGATCAGTCAGTTTCAAAACATTTACGCGCAGAATTTGAAGCATTTGAAAGAATATTACGCGCGTGTAGAAAGCGGCGAAGCGGCGACCAATGTTGGTTACCGTTTGACGAAAGACGACCACATCCGGCGCGAGACGATCACGCAGTTGATGTGTCATTTGCAGATTGACAAGCGCGAAATTGAAAATAAATTCGGTATTGATTTTGAAGAATATTTCGCCGATGATCTGGAAAAATTGGATGTTTTCATCGCAGACGGTTTGCTGGAAAATAACACAGAGAAAATCAAAATCTTAGGCGCGGGGAAATTGGTGATTCGCAACGCGGCGATGTGTTTCGACGCTTATCTGGAGAAAATGAGAAAGGATAAACCGGTTTTCTCGAAGACGGTTTAAAGAAAATTCAACCACGAAGTTACACGAAGCTTACACTAAGTTTTTTTGTTTTTTTACTTCGTGTTTCCTTCGTGTAACTTCGTGGTTAAAATTTTTATGCAGAAAAAAATCGGCGTTGTTTTATTAAACTTAGGCGGACCTGATTCGCTGGAAGCGGTCGAGCCTTTTCTTTACAATCTTTTTTGCGACCCTGACATTATCAATTTCCCCGGCAGCTTTCTGTTTCGCAAAGGGCTGGCGAAACTGATTTCTTCGACCAGACATCCGAAAGTTCAAAAACAATACGCCCGAATCGGAAATAAATCTCCAATTAAGGATTTCACGCTCGGACAAGCGCGAATGCTCGAAGAGAAATTAAACGAAAAGATAAATGCTAAAGTGTTTGTGGCAATGCGCTACTGGCATCCGTTTACGGAAGAAGCATTGGACGCAATCGCCGAAGAGCAAATAAAAAAAGTGATTCTGCTTCCGCTTTATCCGCATTATTCAAAGGCGACGACGCTTTCGAGTATGAAGGAATGGGAAAAACAGCTTGCCAAGCGCGGCGATTTGCGCGATTTGGAAACGCTTTTGATCGAATCATATTACGATTTCCCGCCCTACATTGACGCTTTTGTTGAGCGAATCAATCAAGGTCTGGAAAGATTTCCCGAAGAAAAGCGCGAAGAGGTTCACATACTTTTTTCCGCCCACGGCACGCCGATGAAACTCGTCCGCGAAGGCGATCCGTATTCCGCGCACATCAAAAAAACGGTTGAAATGACCGTCGAGCGCGGCGGATTCACGCAGCCGAACAGCCTTTGCTATCAATCAAAAGTCGGACCGCAAAAATGGCTTACGCCTTCGACGCCCGACACGATTGAGCGCCTTGCCGCAGAGGGCGTAAAAAATATGCTCGCTGTCCCAATTGCCTTTGTTTCCGACCACCTCGAAACGCTTTTTGAAGTCGGGATGGAATTTAAGCATTTGGCGAAGGAAAAGGGAGTCGAGCAGTTTGAGGTGACGGAAGGCTTGAATTATTCGGAAAAATTTATTGACGCGCTGGCGCAACTCGTTCATCAAAAGGTAGGAAATTTTGAAGCGAAAAGAGCGGCGACAAGAAGCTAAAAAATAGTCTCGTTGTTTTGGAAGAAAATAGCTTCTAATGGTAAGGAATTAAAAAATGAAAAAACTAGTGTTACTTACATTTATACTTTTGGTAAATTTTGCAATCGTCACAGCGCAAAATAAAAAAGTTGAAGTTGTGGTCTCGCCTCAAAAAAAGGTTCGTGTAAGTCAGGCGAAAAATCCAGCCGAAAAAGAGTTGGAAGATTTGGAATATAAATTAAGTGACGCTTTAGTTTCAAAAGATGAAACTGTTCTCAAAGAACTTATCGCTGACGATTTTACGATTGCAGGTTCAAGTATTACGAAAAAGTCATATATTGAAATAGCTAAAACTCCACAGCTTAATTTTAATTCTGTAGAAAAAAGCGAAATGAGAATAAGAATTTACGGAGAAACAGCTGTAATTTCCGGCAGAACTAATACAAGCCGGAAAATCGAAAACGGTGAAAGTTCAAGCGTTTTTAATTTTATGGATGTTTGGGTTAAATCAAAAAGTGGCGGTTGGCAATGCGTCGCAATGTCACAAGACAGTGTTCTTCTAATATTTTCGTATAAATAAGTATGAAAAAAATAAGCATCATCGGCGGCGGCATTTAGAGGTTGGTCGCCCCTTTTTTTCTTTTTTTGTGTGGTAAAATTTCATTCTGGAGAAAACAGTTATGTATGAAGTAACCGTTGAAAAAACAAAAACTCTGCAATTACCCGACTTGATTGAATCGGTTATCAACGGCGAAGAAGTCGTTTTTACGCGGGACAATCAGCCTGTGGCGAAGCTCGTCGCCGTGCGCCAGGAAAAGCCGCGTCCGCAGTTTGGCAGCGCGAGGGGGCAGTTCACGATGGCGGATAATTTTGATGAACCGCTTGATGATTTTGAAGAATACCGCTAATGAAACTCCTGCTCGATACACATACGCTTTTATGGTTTATCGCGGGCAGTTTGAATCTGAGCGCGACGGCGCGGAGTCTGATTGAAGACCCCGCGAACGAAAAATATGTAAGCATTGCCAGTCTTTGGGAAACGGCAATCAAAATCAGCCTCGGAAAAATGACGCTCGCCACGACGTTTGACCGGTTGTTTCCGCATCATTTGAACATTAACGGTTTTGAACTCCTGCCAATCGAAATCAAACACGCATCGGCGGTTATCTCTTTGCCGTTTTATCACCGCGATCCATTTGACCGAATTTTAATCGCCCAGGCAATCGAGGAAAATATGGCTTTGGTTAGTATAGACACGGTTTTTGATAAATATTCCGTGAAGCGGATGTGGTAGTAAGTTTTCGCTAAATGACAAAAAAAGTTTGCATCATCGGCGGCGGAATTTCGGGGTTGACGACCGCGTTTCTGCTCAAAAGAAAGGGTTTTGCGGCAACACTTTTTGAAAAATCCGAAACGGTCGGCGGCAATATTCAAACCATCGAGTGCGACGGTTTCACGATTGAACAGGGACCGAACAGCCTTTTGAAATCGCCGCGGCTGATTGATCTGGTGCGGCTTTTGAATTTGGAAAACGAAGTCGTTGCCGCAGATGAGGCGGCGAAAAAACGCTATATTTTGTCGGGCGGACGGCTCGAAGCGATGGGAGCGAAATCGTTTGTCAACGGGTATTTCTCGCTCAAAACGATTTTCAGTTTAATCTGCGAGCCTTTTGTTCGTTCAAAATCGCCGAAAAATGAATCGGTCGCCGAATTTGTCACACGGCGGATCAGCGCGGAGTTTCTCGATAAAGCGATTGACCCTTTTGTTTCGGGAGTTTACGCGGGCGATCCGAAGAATTTGAGTATGCGCTCGGCGTTTCCGCGTCTTTTTGAAATGGAGCGCGATTTCGGCAGCTTGATTATGGGCACGATTCGGCGAAAAGTGGAAAAGCCCGATCCGAATTTTCCGCGAACCTTTTCATTTCACGGCGGCTTGAAAACTCTGGTTGACGCGCTGGCGGCGGAAATCGGCGACGGAATCAAACTGTCGAGTCCGGTAGATGAAATTGAAGAAACGGGTGAAAGGAAATTTCGCGTTAATGGTGAAGAATTCGATGCGGTGGTCGTTTCCACACCGTCGTTTGTCGCCGCTGAATTGATCAAAAGTCGTGACGCGAATCTCGCCAAATTGCTGAGCGAAGTCAATTATCCGCAAGTTGCAGTTGTCGTCACGGGCTTTAAAGCCGAGAAAATTAAAAAAGAGCTTGACGGCTTCGGCTTTTTAATTCCGAGCAAAGAAAACCGCCCGATTTTGGGAACGCTGTTTCATTCAGCCGTTTTTCCCGAACGCGCACCTGAGGGGTTTCAGCTTTTAATGACATTTGTCGGCGGGGTTCGTTCAGGTGTTAAACTTGACGGAAAAGCGGATGATGAATTGAAAGCGTTAGTCGTCGAGCAATTACAGTACATTTTAGGCGTTACGGGCGAGCCGGATTTCGTTCACATCAAACGCTGGAAACGAGCGATTCCGCAATATCGCGTCGGTTATGAGAAAGTGACGGAAGCGGTTGCGGATTTTGAGCGGCAGCATCCGGGAATTTATTTTTGCAGTAATTTTTATCGCGGCATTTCGATTGGCGATTGCGTAAAGAATGCTTTTGAAACCGCGAATGAAATCAATGGAAAATGGAAAATGGAAAATGGAAAATAAAGTTTTTCATATTCATTTTCCATTATCCGTTTTCCATTTTCCATTATGTTAAATTATCCAAATTTCCCGGTTTCGCGCCCGCGCCGTTTGCGAAGAACCGCGAATCTGCGCGAAATGTTCCGCGAAACGCATCTTTCAAAAAGCGATTTTATTTTCCCGCTTTTCATTGTCGAAGGCGAAAACGTCAAACGCGAGATCGGTTCGATGCCGAATATTTTTCAGATGTCGGTTGACGTTACCTTGCGCGAATGCGAGGAGTTGCTGGAATTCGGTATTCCGGCGATTATTCTTTTCGGGATTCCGAATGAAAAGGACGAACAGGGAAGCGGCGCTTACGCGGAAGAGGGAATTATTCAAAAAGCCGTGCGGGAAATTAAACGCAGATTTCCCGAAATGATTGTCGTGACGGACGTTTGCCTTTGCGAATACACTTCGCACGGGCATTGCGGTGTAATTGAAAATGGCGATGTTGTAAATGACGCGACGCTTGAGCTTTTGGCAAGAGAAGCCTTGTCGCACGCCGAATCAGGCGCGGATATTATCGCGCCGAGCGATATGATGGACGGGCGCGTCGGGAGAATACGGCAAGCGTTGGATGAAAACGGTTTTTCGGAAATTCCAATAATGGCTTATTCGGCAAAATACGCATCCGCTTTTTACGGACCTTTCCGCGAAGCTGCCGAAAGCGCGCCACAGTTCGGCGACCGGAAATCTTATCAAATGGACATCGGAAATTCCGACGAAGCGATGCGCGAGATCGCGCTCGACATTCAGGAAGGCGCGGATATTGTGATGGTCAAACCGGCGCTTGCTTTTCTCGATATAATCCGGCGGGCGAAGGGTGAGTTCAACATTCCGCTCGCGGCTTACAACGTCAGCGGCGAATATTCGATGATAAAAGCGGCGGGCGAAAAAGGCTGGATTGATGGGGAAAGAGCGATGATGGAATGCCTTTTTTCGATTAAACGCGCGGGCGCGGATGTGATTATTACTTATTTTGCCAAGGAGGCGGCGAAATTGATTTAATGACTGGAGCGAAAGCGTCCCGCTTGCATTGAGCGCGGAAGCGCGAAAACTCAGTTTAATTAAAATCGCGTTCATCTAAACCGAGTTACGCCGCTCACGCGACGTTTGCAAGCGGGACGCCTCTCGCTCCAGTCAATTTGGAAAATGAAAACAACAAAAAGCGAAAAATTATTCAAAGAAGCTCAAAAACTGATGCCGGGCGGTGTGAATTCGCCGGTTCGAGCATTTAAATCGGTCGGCAGAAATCCTTTGTATATTGCCAAAGCGAAAGGCGCGACGATGACTGATGCCGACGGGAATACGTTTATTGATTACGTCGGCTCGTGGGGACCAATGATTTTGGGACACGCGCGGAAAGAGGTTATTAGTGCAATCAAAAAGGCAGCCGACGACGGCACGAGCTTTGGCGCGAGCAGCGAGAAGGAGATTCTGCTTGCCAAACTCATCAAAAAATTCGTGCCGTCGGTCGAGATCATCCGAATGGTCAATTCCGGCACCGAAGCGACGATGAGCGCGATGCGTCTTGCGCGGGCTTTTACTGAAAAGGAAAAAATTATCAAATTCGAGGGCTGTTATCACGGACACGGCGACGCTTTTTTGATAAAAGCGGGTTCGGGCGTGGCGACGCTCGGTTTGCCTGATAGTCCCGGCGTGACGAAAGCGACGGCGAAAGATACTTTGACCGCGAAATACAATTCGATTGAATCAGTTTATCGGTTGGTCGAAAAAAATGCGGGAAAGATTGCGGCGATTTTTATCGAGCCGGTGGCGGGAAATATGGGCTGCATTCCGGGACGAAAAGATTTTTTGGAAAATTTAAGAAAATTGTGCGATGCGGAAAAAATCCTTTTAATTTTTGATGAAGTAATGACCGGATTTCGCCTCGCTCGCGGCGGGGCGCAGGAAATTTACGGAATCAAGCCGGATTTGACGACCTTCGGCAAAATTATCGGCGGCGGTTTGCCGGTCGGCGCCTATGGCGGGCGGCGCGAGATTATGGAAATGATCGCGCCCGCCGGACCTGTCTATCAGGCTGGAACTTTGTCGGGCAATCCGTTGGCGATGACAGCCGGGTATGAGACTTTGAAGATTATTGACGACGACAAAAGATTTTACAAAAAGCTCGGTGAAAATTGCCAATATCTTTACGAAGGCTTGCTAGACGCGAATAAAAAACGCGGATTTAATCTAACTTTTAATCAATGCGGTTCGATGTTCACGCTCTTTTTTACCGAAAAAAAAGTATCGGATTTTGCGACCGCGAAAACTTCCGACACGCAAAAATTTGCAAAATATTTCAGTTTAATGCTGGAAAACGGCGTGTATTTGCCGCCGTCGCAGTTTGAGGCGTGTTTTATTTCGATTGCGCACGGGAAAAAGGAATTGGATAAAACGATAAAAGCGCATCATAAGGCTTTAGAAGGATTGGAATAATATTTTTAAGCGTTTTGAGTCCACGCTTTAGCGTGCCTGTTGCTTAGCAAAAGCCGCCTGAAGGCGGGACTCAAAACGCTGGAATTTTTTTTAACGCAAATATCAATACTTGGGAACTTTCGGGTCAACTTCATTTGACCAAGCGGTAATCCCGCCTTTCATATTTTTTAGTTCACCTTTAAAACCCGCTCTTTGCAGAACCTCGATGGCTTTTGCGCTGCGCCCGCCCATTTTACAATGGATGATGGTTTCACGGTTGGGGTCAATTTCGTCCATTCTTCTGAGGATGTCGCCGAGCGGAATCAACTTCGCGCCGGGAATTTTGGCAAAAGCGAATTCGTCGGGCTGCCGCACGTCAATAAGTTGAATATCATCGCCCGCATCCATTCGGTGTTTGAGCTCGGTTGCGGTTATTTCCTGCATATCTTCACCTCTTAAACTTTTTATTTACTTCATTCGTTTATAACTTTATCAAAAAAATTCTGCAAATTGACCGGAAATAATTGAGGCAATTTAGTTGAACAAAAATTAACATGGGAAAAATTTACAAAAATTTACATAAGCGGCTTTCAAAAGGCTCATCAAACTGTTATAAAATTCAGGTTCATTAAATTATTTATGCAGTTTATTTTAACGGCACAACAGAAGTTATTTTTAAGAATATTATTTGGTGTTCTGGCAGTTTCATTTACTTTTGCTTGCAGCAAAGCCCAATCCGAAAGCGATAATCGCCGGAATGCGCCGGAAGGCAGTTCCGAGGCGACCATTTCTATAACCACTGACCGCGCTGTTTCGCGCGATGTTCCCGCTTTCATTCAGTCAACTGGGACTCTGGTAGCTCAGGAAATTTCCAATGTCGCACCAAAAGCGGCGGGGAAGGTTGTTAATGTTTATGCGAATGTCGGGCAGTTTATAACGCAGGGAAGCATAATCGCTCGGCTCGACGATAACGATGCGCGGCTGCGTGTGGCGGAAGCTGAAGCAAATGTAAAACAGGCGCAAGCCGCTGTGCGTCAAGCCGAAGCACGTCTCGGATTGGAAGCCAACGGGAGATTTAATGCCACCACGATTCCCGAAGTTCGCGCCGCAAACGCTAATTACGAGCAGGCGCAAGCCGAACTCAGACAGGCTGAAGCAAATGAAAAGCGT
>DATHTS010000352.1:0-4703 GCA_035462935.1 Pyrinomonadaceae bacterium | reverse complement strand
CTTCCGCGAAGCCGTGCGTGACCGCGTTTTGTATAATCTCGTGGTTTTTGTCCTGCTGATTACGGCGAGCGCGATTTTTCTGGGCGAGTTGACGGCGGGACACGAAGCCCGAACGACCGTCAATCTCGGCTTGAGCGCGATGCTCCTTTTCGGGGCGTTTATCTCGATTTTCGTCGGCGTTAGTCTCGTCTCGAAAGAAATTGAAAGGCGAACGGTTTACGCGATTTTCTCGAAACCAATCGGGCGCGGCGAATTTATCGTCGGAAAATATCTCGGTTTGTGTTTGACGCTGCTGGTCAACGTTTTTGTAATGGGCGTCGGAGTTTCGCTGGCTCTGCTGTATGTCGGCGGCGGAAATCTCGCCGCTTCGATTTGGGGCGCGATTTTCCTGATTTTCTTGGAATTGACGATTCTGACGGCTGTCGCCATTCTTTTTTCCTCGTTTTCCTCGCCCGCATTGTCCGCGCTGCTGACGTTTATGATATTCATCATCGGACATTTCAGTGCGTCACTGCGGGATTTTGCCGAAAATCTGGGTTCGGGGACGGCGAAAGTTTTCTTTAATTTTCTTTACTATTTTCTGCCGAATCTCTCGTTTTTCAGTTTCATCACAAATGCCGCGCACGGCGATGCGCCGCCCGCTTCTATGCTCGGCGGAGCATTTTTCTATGCCGTTATTTATATAAGCATTCTGCTGGCAATTACGATTTTGATTTTCAGCCGGAGAAATTTCAAATAATTTAATTCATTTGACAGATATTTCTGTCAATCAGCGGGCGCGAGAGCCGTCCCTTCCTGACTGTGAGACAGCTAAAGTTGAACAGTAAAATTAAAATCAGGCTCCAAGTTAAGATGAAAAATACAATTCAAATCAACTCACAGGTCAGGAAGGGCTGCTCTGCGCCCGCTGATTGGAAAAATAAGGCGAATTGATGAAATCCAGTTTAACAAAAATAACAATAATTGCGATTACAGTAATCTTCGTCGGCTTTGCTGTAATTTTCCCTTTGAGTTCTTTCTTGGAAAATTCGCGCCCGCCTTTGCCGGAAGATTACGCGGATCAGGATTTGGCTTTGCAGGGCGCGAATTTGAAAGGCTACGCGCTCGGTTTTGAAGGGCTGATTGCCGATTGGTATTGGATGCAGTCGCTTCAATATCTCGGTAATAAACTTATCAACACCAAGGGAGATTTGTCGCTCGACAATCTTCAATCGCTCAATCCCCGCTTGCTTTATCCCTATCTTGACAACGCGGCGACTTTAGACCCGCAATTTTTAAGCGTTTATGAATTCGGCGCGATTGTTCTCCCGGCGGTTAATGTCGAACAGGCGATCAAAATCGCCGAAAAAGGAATTGAAAACAATCCGGGCGAATGGCGGCTTTACCAACATCTCGGTTACATCTACTGGAGAAAAGGCGATTATCAAAATGCCGCCGAAACTTATGGAAAAGGGGCGCAAATCGCAGGCGCGCCGCCGTTTATGAAAATGATGGCGGCAAGAATGAAATCCGAAGGCGGCAGCCGCGAAACCGCTCGCGCCGTTTATCAGCAGATGCTGGAAGAGGCAACAGATGAACAAATCAGAGAAATGGCGGCGCTTCGTCTTCTGCAGCTCGATTCGCTCGACGAGCAGGAAGCAATTCGCCCAATCTTGAAAGACTTCCAAGAGAAAAACGGGCGCTGCGTAAACGATTGGCGCGAGATTTTCCCGCTGATGCAAAAACTGCGGTTGCCGACCGGCAGTAATTTGCGCTTTGATTCAAAGACTTTTTCACCGCTTGATCCAAGCAACACTCCCTATCTTCTAAAAAAAGAATCCGGCAAATGTGACATCCAAATCAATTTTGCCGAATCAAAAATTCCCGCCCGATAAAACAAATTATGAAAACTCAATTTTATAAAATTTTTCAACTTGAAAAATTTAATCTCTTTATAATTTTTCTGCTGGCTTCTGCAGTTATGTTGCCCGTCTTATTTAACGGAGTTCCGCAAGGTTATGATATACCGCACCATTACCAATGCGCTTTAACTTACCGGGACTCAATACTTTCAGGTGATTTTTACCCTTCTTGGACTACTCTGCGAAATTTGGGTTATGGAAGTATGGAACTGAGACTTTATCCGCCCGTCTCGCACTATGTCCTAGCTTTATTCTCTCTAGCAGTAAATGATTGGCATCTCGCCACTTGGCTTACCTTTACCTTCTGGTGGGTTTTAGGAAGTTTCGGAGTATATTTATGGGCACGGGAGGTTGTTCCTGTTCGTTATGCTGTGTTTGCGGCGCTCGCTTATGCGGTTATGCCCTACCGCCTGAATCAAGCTTATTTGGTATTTTTCTATGGCGAACTTGCCGGCGCAGCAATTCTACCATTTTGCTTCGCCTTTCTAAGTCGTTTGATTCGTGAGCAAAAGGCTATCAGCGCTTCAAATTATAAACCCATAAAGAGCAACCCATTTACCATAAATGTTATTGGTTTTGCTGTCTCATACGCGTTGCTTATTTTAACGCATTTACCACTAACATTAATTGTTTCCACAGCATTGGGAGTTTATTTTTTAGCTAATCTTCAATTGAATAAAAAATACTTGTTCGGCAGTATTTTTCATTTTGCAACCGGCGTATTTTTAGGCTTGGCTGCTTCTTCTTTCTTTTGGCTAAAAGTTTTGCAGGAACGGTTTTTAATGGCTAAAACTTCTGTCTACGAAGATATTTATTTGCATTACCAGTTTAATTTTCTGCTTACTCCATTTCAGCAATACAATGAAGCGACTGTTGTGGTCTATGAAGTGTTCACGCTTGTCTATGACGTTATTTTGCTTTTGACATTATTTATGCTTATTCCAGTCGCTCTTCTGGCTGTGATTTCTAGAGGCGCTTCAAAAAATCAATTATGGAAAAGTCTCTGGATAACATCTATCTTTGCTTTCTTCTTGACTACTCCAATGAGTAAATTTATTTGGGATAATTTTACCATATTGCAGGAAGTTCAATTTCCCTGGCGATGGCTAACTATTATTTCATTGTTTACTCCAATGATTTTTGCTACCGGATGTCCGACTCTTGCAAAATGGTTTGCAAATAACAAACTTCGACCTTTAGCCTTAATACTGCTTGGAACATTTTTTATCGGCGCGAGTTTTTCTTTATCACAAAGTATTCGAGGAGCCGTTTATTATTCTCCAAATGAGGTTAATGAATATGTTTCCAAAGTAAACCAAACCAAGGGATTTATATTCTGGTGGACAACATGGACAAGAAAGGAGTTTTTGGATCAATCGCCGGAAAAAGTCAGCGCTAATGGGCGGGAAGTAAGTATTGATAAATGGGAAAATACAATCAGAAATTTTTCAGTAGAAGAAGGAGAAGAAGGTAATATTCGCATCGCAACCTTTTATCATCCAAACTGGAAGGCAACTGTTAACAATCAACCCGTTGAAATTCGCCCCGACCAACATGGAGCAATGCTTATTTTAGTTGAATCGCAGAGAGCTAATATTCAACTAGAATTTATTGAAACCTTCACGGTTAAAATAGCGCAATATTTCTCCGGTTTTATTTGGAGCCTTTTATTATTTTCATTTGTAGTTCTGTTGTATAAGAATTATAGAGGTTCAACAATCAAGTTCAACTGCCAAGAAAATTATGAATTCAATCATTGAAATCGAAAATTTAACCAAAGATTACGAAGTCGGCTTCTGGAAAAAGCGAAAGGTGCGCGCGCTTGACGGCTTGACTTTAACGGTCGAGCGCGGGCAGATTTTCGGTTTTTTGGGCGGCAACGGCGCGGGTAAAACGACGACGATTAAAATCCTGATGCGGCTGATTTTTCCCAGCGCGGGAACGGCGCGGATTTTGGGGAGCGAGATTTCCGACACGAAAATGCATGGTCGCATCGGCTATTGTCCCGAGAACCCTTATTTTTACGATTACCTGACCGCCCGCGAGTTGATGAATTATTTCGGTGAGCTTTTCGGTTTTGATGCGCAAAAAAGAAAGCGGAAAACCGAGGAACTACTAACCAGTGTCGGTTTGGACGAAAAAGATTGGAATAAACAGCTTAGAAAATTTTCAAAAGGAATGCTGCAAAGGGTAGGGCTGGCGCAGTCGTTGATAAACGAGCCTGAAATCGTTTTTCTTGACGAGCCGATGAGCGGGCTTGACCCGATGGGGCGGCGCGAAGTGCGCGAACTGATTGCCGGGTTGCGGGAAAAAGGCACGACCGTTTTTATGTCCACGCATATTTTGTCCGACATCGAAGCTCTTTGCGACAATGTGGCGATTTTGCAGAAAGGGCGGCTTGCTGCAACCGGAAATTTGCATGAGCTTTTAACCAAAAGCGGCGAAAGCCGGCTTTTTGAAATCAATGTCAAAGGCATTTCGGCGGAAAACTTGGCGGAAGAAATTTCGGGAATTTCCGGCGCGACCGTTTCCGCCAAAGCAGGAGGCGCGAGCATACAGGTTTCCGATGAAAAGGATGTGGACGGAGTTTTGCAGATTTTGAGAGCGAGCGGCGGAAGCCTCGTTTCCGTTCAGCCGATTAAGCAGTCTTTGGAAGAATTGTTTGTTAAAGAGGTTGAGTAAGAGATTGGGGCAACAGATTAAAGAAAATTAAAATAAAAATACCGAATTGCGTTAAAAATTGAGCCTAAAAAAACTCCCCTCCTTTTTCAAGGAGGGGTGCGCCTTCAGGCGCGGGGTGGT
>DATHTS010000351.1:0-12614 GCA_035462935.1 Pyrinomonadaceae bacterium | reverse complement strand
TATTCCACTCAGCCTTTTTTACGACTTGATACCAAGAGCGTAATGCGTTCTCCGACTCAGGAAATATCTCCCAAAACTCTCGAAGAGCCTTCTTTGATATGATATGCATTTGTTAATTCCATAAAATAAAAATCCGGTTCGCGAGGAACGCACACTACAAGAGTGGTATTAGCTAATTTCTCAAAATGAGAGATAGTTGTCAAATTATATTTATCTTTGACCGAAAACAGCCAAAGATTTACCATTAACCTTTCACTCAAAAACTATGGAAATTCTTTCTTCTCTAAATCCCCAGCAGCGCGAAGCCGTAACTTCCACCGAAGGACCGCTTTTAGTTCTTGCCGGCGCAGGTTCGGGAAAAACTCGCGTTATTACGATTCGCATCGCTTATCTGATTGCCGAAAAACAAATTCCGCCGCACAACATTCTTGCCGTTACTTTTACAAACAAGGCGGCGGGCGAGATGCGCGAGCGAATTCATGAGATTTTAAAGGGGCAGAAATTGCCGAGTTCGCCGTTAATTTCTACATTTCACAGCCTTTGCGTGAGGATTTTGCGGCAGGATATTGAACAACTTCAAGAAGGATACGCGAAATCTTTTACGATTTACGACACGGACGATTCACAGAAGGTAATCAAGGCTTGTATCAAAGACATCGGTTTTGATGATAAACAGCTTCCGCCCCGGCAGGTTCAAAGCGCGATCAGCGCGGCTAAAAATCGCGGGGAAGATGTTGAGTTGTTCGCTTCAAAGGTTGAATACACCGACGAACGCCGAGCCGCGATTGCCCGCGTTTATAAGCTGTATGAGGAACGCTTGAATAACGCAAACGCGCTTGATTTTGACGATTTGCTGATAAAAACCGTGCGGCTTTTGCGCGTTTCGCACGAGGTTCGGGAAAAATACAACAATAAATTTAAATATATTTTGGTTGACGAATATCAGGATACCAATCCTTTGCAGTTCGCTTTGATTCAGTATCTAACGGAAAAGCAGAAGAACATTTGTGTCGTTGGCGATCCCGACCAGTCAATTTACAAATTCCGGGAAGCCGATATTCGCAACATTCTGGAATTTGAAGAGCATTTCCCGAAAGCGAAAGTTATTAATCTGGAACAAAATTATCGCTCGACGCAGATGATTCTCGATGTTGCGGATTCGGTTATTCAAAATAACACTCAGCGTAAACACAAAAAGCTTTGGACGGAGAAGGACGGCGGCGAGAAGATTTTTTATTATCAGGCTTTTGACGCTGATGGCGAGGCGCGTTTTGTCGCATCGAAAATCGAAACGCATCAGCGCAAAAATTCGCGTGAAAAAATCGCCATTCTTTACCGCACCAACGCGCAGTCGCGTGTTTTTGAAGAAGCTTTGCGGCGCTTGCGGATTGAATACAACATCGTCGGCGGTTTTTCGTTTTACGAACGCGCCGAGATAAAAGACATCATTGCGTATTTGAAGCTGGCGCTCAATCCGTTTGACGATATCGCGCTTTTGCGCGTTATCAACACGCCGACACGCGGGCTTGGAAAAACCTCGCTTGACGAGTTGCAGTTTCGGGCGAGGGATTTCGGAGTGTCGTTTTGGGAAGCGATTGCGATTATAACGGATGAAAAATACGACCAGCCTTTGAATTTAACGCCGCGAGCGAAGGATTCTCTAAAAAAATTCAAGCAAATTATCGAAAAGCTGCAAATAAAGGTGGGCGAAGCGGCGCAGGGTGAACAGCCGGTGACGGATGTTGTGGTTTCGGCGATTAAAGATACCGGCTATGAAGCGATGCTGCGGGCGGAAAATTCCGAGGAAGCGGAAGGGCGTTTGGAAAACCTGGAAGAACTCGTCAACGCGGCGGTTGATTACGATAAGCAGGAAGAAAACGGACTGCGCGATTTTATTGACCACGCCGCGCTTGTTTCCGACACCGATAAATACGACCGGAATGCCGCCGTTACGATGATGACGGTTCACGCAGCGAAAGGCTTGGAGTTTCCGATTGTCTTTTTGGTCGGGCTGGAAGACGGAATTTTTCCGCACGCCCGTTCGATAAACGATCCAGCCGAACTTGAAGAAGAACGTCGCCTCGCTTATGTCGCCATTACACGGGCGCAAAAAACTTTGTATGTTACGCATTCGATGCGGCGGCGCGTTTACGGTGAGGAAATGGCGGCGGAGCCTTCGCAGTTTTTGAATGAGATGCCGCTCGATTTGATTGAAGATTTAAGCCGCGGCTCGTCTTGGCTTTCGTTTGCGAAAAGCTCCGCCGTGCAGGACAGCAAGCGCGTGGCGAGCATTTTAAAGGGCGAAGAGCGAACCGAAAAACCGCGCTCGACTTACGCCGGAAAAACTTACAACAGCGCCGACGCGATTGCCGATTTCTTCAAAAAGAAAAATATCGGCGCAAAAATCGAGAATAAACAAGCGCAGGAAAAGCCTCTGTCGGGTTTTGACAAGCTAAAAGCGGCTTCTTCGGAAAACAAGCAAAATCCCAAAACCCAAACCGAAAATTCCAAATCCCTCGTTCCCGGAACTCACGTGCGGCATCCTAAATACGGCAAGGGTTTGATTTTGCGTCGGGAGGGAAGCGGCGACAACGTGAAATTGACGGTCAGTTTTCCCGGTTTCGGGCAGAAAAAACTGATCGAAAAATTCGCCAATCTTGAACGGGCTTAAGGATTTACGTTGCTTTGATGTATAATAAGAACGCACGAATTTTTTTAGAGATAGGCATAAGTCTTATCTTGTAATTTTGAGGAACAGAGGGAGGAAATGTAATGAAAAAATTATTATTGTTTGTTTTGCTCGCCGGTCTTTTGGCGGTGGGATGTAATCAGCCGACGACCAATACAAACACGAATGTTAATACCGTTTTGGATAAGAACGCGAATGCTAATTTGTCGAATGCCAATCTGGGAAATCTTTCCAACACGACAAGTTCGATTATTGATACCGGAGAGCCGGACACATATCAGGCAAAAGTGGCTTTGAATTTTGAAGCGATGGGAGAACAGCAAAATATGAAGCTGCCGACTCCGATTGTCGCGCTGGTTGCCAGAAACGGAGCCGACCGACGGGTTGAATTTACAATGCCGAATGGTCAAAAGGTTGTCTATCTTGAAAAAGCGGGAACTAATTACGGAATCCTGCCGGGAACAAAGCAGTTTGCCGAACTTGATAAAGAAGCTCTTGGAGTTGAAGTTCAAAGTTTAATGATGCCCGATCAGATAATTGACCGTATCGGGCAACTTAAAGGCATTCAAAAAGTCGGTGAAGAACAGGTTAATGGTCGAACGGTCGTCAGATATAATTACGAATCGGTAACCGATACGAAATCCCAAGCCGGAAACGTCGCTACGGAAAGTTATATCTTGGTGGACAAAGAAACGGGTTTGCCGCTTCATACTGAAACCGTTTCAGAGTCGCAGGGCGGACAAGTGCAGGGATTTAAGGGAATCAGGATCGTTACCGAAATGAGCGATATTCAAACCACTGTTAGCCCTGAGTTGTTTGACGCGCCTCCGGCAGATTACGCAAAAATTGATTCGGCGCAGGTTCGCCAACAGCTCAATTTGGTAACTCAGGCGGCTATGGCAATTATCGGTCAAATGATGAAGCAGTCGCAAACGACTGCAACTCCGGCGGTTTCGCCGACGGTGCGGTAATAAAAATATGGGTAAATTCGTAGTTTTTTTACTGGGCGCTCTGCTCGGTCTCGTCATTGGCGGCTTGCTGACATTTTATTTATTTGTCGGCACGCCGTCGGCGTCAAAAGCGCCGGGTCAGCCGGTTCAGCCGCCCGACCCGGGCGGAAATCCGCCGGGAACGGCGCAGGTTATTCTGCCGCAGGAATTTTTCAACAACATTTTGCAGACGATTTTCCGCGATATGAACGCGCCCGCGTTTCAACTCGGTTTGATGCAAAAGGAAGAAACGGAAAATCCGAATGTGGTTAAATACGGGCTTTTGCAAAACGGCGGGTGCGAGGACAAAATTGTGCTTCTGCCGGAAGGCAGCGGCATTCAAACCGGCATTCGTTTTGAAGAAAACAAGATTGCCGCGCCGCTCGCCTTTAGCGGAAGCAAAAGCATTATGGGAAACTGCATTCCATTCAGCGGCTGGGCGCAGGCGTATCTGGAGTTGCGATTTGACCAGCCGCAGCAAACGGTTTTCGGTCAAATCAATGTCGAGACTGTAAATTTGGAAGGCGTTAATCCGATTTTTACGGGATTAGTAACGCCTTTCGTACAGACGACTTTGAACAGCCGCGTCAATCCGATTGAGGTTCTGCGCGGTCAGCAAATCGCTCTGAGCGTGCCGATTGCGGCAACGGACGGGCAGCTGCAAGCCGCCGTTCAGGATGTTCGCGCGGAGGTTAAAAACAACGCTTTGCATCTTTATATTATTTACGATTTCAAAGGTGTAAAAGCTAATCAATAAAAAAAGAAAAGCATTTTATGGGCAATGACCGCTTCGGCGGTCTTTTTTAATTTAATCTGCGTATCTACGGTGAAAAATCCCTCGATCAACATAAAAGATAAATCAAACTTTTATAAAAATCCGCTTTCTATATAGCAGCCACATCAAAAACAGCCAGAGAAAAATATAACTGACGGCAAACATCAGCGAAGCGTTTATCGGCGAGGCGAACGGCAGGAAGATGTTGTCGAAAATCCATTTTTGCAGGGAAATCTGTTTGCCTTCCGCGCCTGCCACTTTTATAAGAGACAGAATTTTGGTCAGCAATCCTGAGAAAACAAAAAGCGCCAGCGCGTTTACGCCGAAAATGACAAAAGGCTTGCTCCATTTTCGAAAGCCTTTGATGTCAATCAGCCAGTAGCAAAATCCCAGAAAACAAAGCGCGAGTCCGGCGGTATAAACAACGTAAGAACTCGTCCAGAGCGGCTTGTTCATCGGGAAAATCAAATGCCAGCACCAGCCCAGAGCGGTTAAAACCACGCCGAAAAAGAATAATCCGCTAATCTTGTCCAAATCGCTCCGTTTTGTCTTCAACCAAATTCCCGTCAAAACGCCCGCCAAAGTCGTCGAAATTGCCGGAATTGTTGAGAGAATCCCTTCCGGGTCATAAACCTTTGCCTGTTTCCAGATATGATTTTCGCTCAAAATTAAGCGGTCGAGATATGCCGCAAGATTGCAGGCTTTGTCATTTATCGTAGTTATCTCGCAGCCAGGAACAGGAATAAAGCTCATCAAAGCCCAATAAAGAAATAGCAAAACCGCCGCGATAATCGAAATCTTTTTCCAGTCGAAATGAAGAAAAATCAGCGAAGCGAAAAAATAACAAACCGCGATTCGCTGCAAAACGCCGGGAATTCTTAAGGTCGAAAAATCAAAAAAGGGAAATGCGGCGAGAAAAAGTCCGAGCAGAAAGATTATCGCCGTGCGGCGCAGGATTTTTAGATAAACGTCGCGCGTGATTCCGCCGTTTTCCAGCCTTTTTCCAAGCCCGAGCGGGATTGCGACGCCGACGATAAACAGGAAAAACGGGAAGATAAAATCGGTCGGCGTCGCGCCGTGCCAATCGGCGTGTTTCAGAGGCGCGTAAATCGCGCTCCACGTTCCGGGATTGTTGACCAGAACCATCCCGGCAATCGTTATCCCGCGGAAGACGTCGAGGGAAAGCAAACGGGTTTGAACTAATTCATTTGACATTTTTGTTTGGAAATTTGAAGCTATATTCAAACATTTATCGGTTTATGTCAATGAAAGCGGACGGTTTTTAATAATAAATCCAAGGGGAAGGAAACGTTATGATGAACAAGGAGGAATTGAAAGGTTTTTTAAAGCGGCTCTACGACCGTTTTTTCAAAGAAGATTTAACCAGCAGCGCGGCTCAGGTCGGGTTTTTCTTTACATTTGCTCTTTTTCCACTTCTTTTATTTTTAATCAGTCTTTTCGGGATGGTTTTAGAATCGGCTGAAGAATTGAAACAGCAGGTTTTCTTTTATCTCGCTCAAATTATGCCGACATCGGCTTATAATCTGGTGCAGGAAACAGTTCAGGAAGTAACCGAAGGCAGTTCGGGAGGGAAATTAACCCTCGGTTTTCTGGTGGCGTTGTGGTCTGCTTCGGCTGGAGTTGACAGCCTGCGCGGGGCTTTGAATAACGTTTATAACTATGAAGAAAGGCGCTCGATCTGGAAAACCCGCGGAACTTCAGTCATTGTAACGCTTGCTTTGGCTTTGCTGATCACAATAGCCGTCGGCGGTGTTTTTTACGGATGGCGGGGATTCATGCATTTGTTGGAATGGATGAATATACCGTCGCCGCCGGCTTTTGTTTTAATGGTTGTCCAATGGATAATTGTTTTTGCCGTTTTGGTTGCTGTTTTCGCGCTGCTTTATAATTTTCTTCCGCATAGCCAAGGAAAGAAATGGCAGTGGATTACGCCCGGAGCTGTTACGGGAATCATTTTATGGGTTCTGGTTTCTTACGCTTTCCGCGTTTATTTGTCATATTTCGATTCCTATAACGCAACTTACGGCTCGCTCGGCGCGGTCATAATTTTGCTTCTATGGCTGTATCTTACGGCACTCGTTATTTTGGTCGGCGCTTTAATAAATTCCGTTCTGGAAGATATTTCCCGCGAAAAAGCCGGCGCGCCGCCGAGAGAAGAAATCGGGCAGGAGGAAGCCGAAAAACCGGCAGAGGAAAGAGCCGAAGAAACGGATGACGCAAGAGCCGAAAACACGGATAAAGAAATTTTTGTTACGAAAAGCCTTGTGAGAGAAGAAAAGGATAGCGAAGAAACAAAGGAATAATAAATTTTCGGAAAACTAAATCTAGCCGTTTCTCTGCCCGAGCGAAGTAATATGCGCCGTATGATGCCGCCCGTGCCATGCGTAAAGCGCGAGAAATTTTTCAAGATTCCATTCGCCGGATTCGGGATGTTTCAAGCGTCGCTGAAAATCCTCATCGCTCATCGAATTGAGCAAAGCCGTCCAGCGCGAATGAACTCCCTCGATAATTTTCATCGAAGGCTCAATCGGCAAACTGCTGTCTTCCAATTTCGCCCAGCGGTCTTCAAAATACGGGCGAATCGTCGGGAAATCTTCGGTTAAAGCCAACTTAAAGCGGGTAAGCGCATTCAAATGGCTGTCGGCAATATGATGCACCGTCTGCCGGACAGTCCAGCCTTCGGGACGATAAGGCGTGTCGAGCTGCTCATCGCTCAAATTTTCAACCGCTTCCCACAGCTTCTCCGGCAATTCGGCAACTTCCTCGATAAATTTTCGCCGCAATTCCGCCGTCGCTTCAAAATCAGAATCGAATTTTCCAATCGGATAACTCAAATCTTCGCTCATTTCTTAACCTCCGTAAAAATTCTCAAATCGCGTAAATTCCTTCAAAAAAGCCAGCTTCACCGTCCCCGTCGGACCGTTTCGCTGTTTGGAAATCAAAATCTCCGCCACGCCCGCGTTTTCATCGCTCGGTTTGTAATATTCTTCGCGGTAAATAAAGGCAACTACGTCGCTATCTTGCTCGATGCTGCCCGACTCCCTCAAATCCGACATTAAAGGCTTTGGCGGATTTCTCGCTTCCGGCGCGCGCGAAAGCTGCGAAAGAGCGACGAGCGGAACATTCAATTCTTTAGCCAGCCCTTTTAATTCCCGCGAAATCTGCGAAACTTCCTGCTGACGCGATTCAACGCGGCGCGAACCGCCGGACATAAGCTGAAGATAATCCACCAGAATCAAATCCAGCTTTTTTTGTTCCGCCGCCAAACGCCGCGCTTTAGCGCGCATTTCCATCACGGAAATTCCGGGCGTGTCGTCAATAAAAATCTTCGACTCGGAAAGCGAGCCGATTGCTTGAGCCAGTCTCGCCCATTCATCCTGAATCAAATAACCTGTGCGAAACCGATGCGCGTCAACTCTCGCCTCGGAGCTGAGCATACGCATTACGAGCTGCTCTTTCGACATTTCGAGCGAGAAAATGGCAACGACGGCATTTTCCAAAAGAGCGGCGTTTTGCGCTAAAGTCAAAGCAAGGGCGGTATTGTGAACGCAGATGTCGTTGGCGACAAAATTATGCGATTCGGGAATGGTTAAATCATAAACCTGCTTTTCTCCGGCATATTCAATCGAAACAATCTCGTCCCAATAAATTTCACTTTTCGCCAGATTCTGCAAAAGCTCGTCGCCGAGGGCGTTTGCCATTTTCAAAAGTCTCTCGCGTGTCGGAGCGCGTTTGCCGGCGTGAATGTTTGTATTACCTTTGAGTTCCGCGCGTTTGGCAAGCGAACGCCAAGATTCAACGCCTTTTGCTGTCGAGAGATTTTCCCAAACTTCCATCGGAATCAAATCTATGTTCGTTTGATAATTTCTATTTTCGAGAATTCGGATAATTTCCGATAAAACTTCCTCTTTGCCGTAAATTCCGATTTCACTGATAAAAGTTTTGATTGATTGCGCGTCTGTAATATCGAGCTGCCAAGCCGTGTTTCTGGCGTCTTTATACTTGACCTGACGTTTTTTGAGCTTGGCAATTACGCCAAAACGCAAAAGCAGATGCTGAATCTGGCGAATCATTTTTTCGCTGACCGAAGCGTAACCGAGTTGAACTTGCCCGCTTGTTAAAATTGCCGCCCAGCCGTCGGTTGCAAAGAGACGATTTAAAAATAAAGCAATATGTTCTTTTTTTAATGTGAAAACTTCTTCAGGAATAAATTTTTGATGGCTGTTGCAACCGAAAATACCAAGTTTCTTTAACCAAACAGTGAGAGGATTTTCTTTGTTTGATTTTTCATCTTTTTTGCGAATCCTTAATGTAAGAGTGCGCTCTTTGCTGTTAGATTGAATAGTCTCAACTTTGCCGAAATCCTCGACAGCTTCTATAAAATCAAATTTAAGGTTTGGTTTTCCAACCGTAAATTCTGGTGATTTTTTAGTCAAACAACCATCTCCGAGAAGATAACCTAAAATTTTTATCTCATAATCTCTCCAATCATCATTACCAAAAACATTTATAATTCGCGGAACGGCAATTTTGTCGCCGACCTTCAAATTTGCGAGTTTCTTCCAGCCGTTTATGGTAAGAAACGGATGAGTAATAGTTGTTTCAATTTCTCTGCCAAGTCGGGTTTGAACCCGGAAGACAGGCTTGATTCCATCGTCAATAAAATCGCTCGGCTGCGTGAAATCAAATTTAAGGTTTTCTTTGAGAGTTAAAAGTTTTGCTTGTTTTTGATTGAAAATCTCTTCAATAGTCGAGATTTTTACGCTAAATTCACAAATAGTTGAACTTGCAGCCAAGCATTTTCCCATGCTGGGACGTGCAGCTATGATAATCAAATCCGTCCGTTGCAAACCGGAAGTCATTTGGTCAAGATCGCGAAAGCCGGTCGCCAATCCGGTTAAAGCGTGGCTTTCGCGTTTGGCGTATTCCTGAACTTTATGCAGGACGGTTTCGGCAATTGGCTGAATATGCGAAAAGCCCTGCCGCGTTCTTTCGTCGGCGAGAGCGAAAATCATCTGCTCGGCGTGGTCGAGAATAATTTCGGCGTCTTCTTCTTCAGCGAGGGCTTCGCTGGTGATTTGATTGCAGACTTTGATGAGGTTGCGAATAATCGCTTTCTCGCGGACGACTCTGGCGTAATCCTGTATGTCGGAAAAATGCGGCAGCCCGAAAGTGAGATTCGTGATTGTCGCAACTCCGCCGATGGCTTCGAGTTGTCCTTCCTTTTTTAGTTCTTCGCCGATAAGAATCGGGTCAATGCGGTCGCCGCGTTCAAAGAGCGACATCATCGCTTTGAAAATTCGTCGGTGGAGCGGAAGGTAAAAATCTTCAACTTTGAGCGCTTCGACCGCCTGTGAAATTAGGGCGTTGTCGAGAAGTATCGCGCCTAAAATCACGCGCTCGCTGTCGGCGCTGCTCGGAAGCGGTTTTTCGAGATACTGCTCGCGTGCCGATTCGGCTGTATATGTTGCCATCGTCAGAAGTCCGGGAACG
Organism: Pyrinomonadaceae bacterium; assembly: GCA_035462935.1. GTDB lineage: Bacteria > Acidobacteriota > Blastocatellia > Pyrinomonadales > Pyrinomonadaceae > DATHTS01. Next base: position 2,647 of record DATHTS010000351.1, on the reverse strand, counting down.
GTATTTTTATCGTTAAAACTGAAAAGAAATAAACTTTCGGATTTGATAAAAAAAGACTGCCAGTTTACAAAACCAACAGTCTTGATGCTACTACAAACAGAGCGAACAGACAATATTTGCCCGTTGAATTTTTTCTGTTATTCGGCGGCTGTTTCTTCCGTCATTTCTTCGGTCGTTTCTTCTGTCGCCGTAGCCGTTTCTGCCGCTGTTTCTTCGGCTTGCGGCGTTTGAGTTTTCTCTGGCGCACTGCCTTCAGCTCTAACAATTACGGGCACTTCCAGCGTAACTTCACGATGAAGCCTGACCGGAACCGTGTGTTCGCCGGTTTCCTTGATGACATCGCGGAGATTGATTTTCCGGCGATCAATTTCATAGCCTTTCGCCTGCAGTGCGTTGGCAATATCCATCGAGGTAACCGAACCGAAAAGCTGTCCTCCGTCGCCCGCTTTTCGCTCGAATGTAAGCGTGATGTCGCTCATCTGTTCGGCTTGGGCTTGGGCAGTTTCTCTATCGTGCGCGGCTTTTTTCAAAAGCGCGGCGCGTTCCTGTTCGACCTGTTTGACGTTGCCTTTGGTGGCGAGCAGCGCCAGACCTTTCGGCAAAAGGAAATTTCTCGCGTAACCGGATTTTACCTTGACGATTTCACCGCGTCCTCCGAGGTTGTCAATATCCTCGCGTAAAAGAATTGTTGTTGTTGCCATAATTTTTACAAAACCTCCTGATGCTTAATCTGAAACGAAGGGAATCAGAGCCATCGCCCGCGCGCGTTTGATCGCGGTTGCAATACGGCGCTGGTCTTTTGCCGAAACGCCGGAGATACGGCGCGGCATAATTTTCCCGCGTTCCGGGATAAAACGCTTCAGATAATCCACGTCCTTCCAATCAACATATTCGGGAACGCTTTGCAGCGGGCGGCGGCGCGGAAATCGGCGCGGCATTTTCCGGGCAATATCCTCGTCCAGGTTGTCAAAATTATCAACGTCAAAATTATCTCTATCGTTATCTGCCATTTTCTAAACTCCTTAAATTTTATCCTTCGGCGTTCTGTCCGCCGTTTCCTTCAGCCTGTCCGCTTCTGGAAAATGAACCTTCCCGCCGACGCTGCTGCCGTTTCTCACGCTTTGCGCGAATCTTCTCCGCCGTCTTGCGGTCTTCGTCAACGCGGACGGTCAAATAACGAATAATCGTGTCATTAACGCGCATCCTGCGTTCGAGTTCGGCAATTTCATGCCCGGAGCCTTCAATTTCAAACAAAACGTAATGACCTTCCGTTCGCTTGTTGATCTTGTAAGCCAGACGGCGCAAGCCCATATCTTCGACCTTGACAACGTTTCCGCCGCCGTTTTTAATCAGGTCTCCGATTGCATCGTTTAATTTCGTGATGTCTTCGTCGGTCGTAGTCGGCTCGGCGATATACATCATTTCATAGACTCTTGTTTCTGCCATTTTATTTTTGGGTTTTCGATCTTTGGTTTTTAGTTTTTGATTAAATTCAACAGGCTAGTTGAATTAATCGAAGACAAAAGACCAAAAACCGAAAACCGTTTCCTAATTAAATTGTGCCATTGCCTTTTCGATTCCGTCGGCAATGATCGAGCGAACGGCTTTCGCGCTTCGCTCTAAAACTTCTTCTACCGTTTCAATTTCGGATTTAGCGAAATTTTCAAGGACAAAACGCCTTGTATCGCTAACGGGATGTTCGGGCTGAATGCCGATTCGCAAACGAATAAAATCCTGCGTTTTAACACACGCCGTAATTGATTTCAAACCGTTATGCCCGCCGTCCGAGCCTTTCGGTCGCAGACGGATTTTGCCGAGCGGCAAAGCCAGATCGTCGGAAATGACAATCAGCTTTTCCGCGCTCCGTTCCGGTTTTCTTAACAAACATCCAACCGCCTCGCCGCTCAAATTCATAAAAGTTTGCGGCTTGACGAGTTCCGTCCTTTGGTTTTCAATTTCGGCGCGTCCGATCAAAGCCCGGCATTCTTCGCGTTTAACTTGCGCTCCGGCTTCGCCTGCCAGCCGGTCAATCACCATAAATCCGAGATTGTGCCGCGTTTTCTCGTAAGCCGTTCCGGGATTTCCAAGCCCGACGATAAGCCAGTTAGTTTCCAATTCCGTGTCCATTATTGATTTCGAGCCAAAGTTGAATTTCAAATTTCAAACTCAAAATTCAAAATTAAAAACTCAAAACTTGAAAACTACGGCTTTTCAACGTCCTCATCCTCATCAACTCTGCCCGGCTTTTCTTCCGATTCTTCACCGATGAGTTCAGGTTCGGTAATTTCATCTTCCGGCGTCGGTTCGAGATCAACTTCTTTAACGACCAGATAAGAAACCACGACCGTTTCCGGCAATTCGTGAACCTCGACGCCCTCGCCGATTTTCAAATCCGAAATGTGAATTGATTCATTCACATTCAAACCGCTGACATCAACTTCGATGAACTCGGGAATTTTATTCGATTCGCAAAAAACCTTGATTTCACGCAGGTTTTGCGAAACAACTCCGCCTTCTTCTTCCGTTTCCGGTTCGCCGATAATATGAATCGGCACGGTAACTTCGATTTTTTCGCCTTTGGCAATGCGCCGCAAATCCGCGTGCATTAAACGACCTTTTAACGGGTCAATCTGCCGGTCGTGAAAAA
>DATHTS010000350.1:0-1630 GCA_035462935.1 Pyrinomonadaceae bacterium | reverse complement strand
ATGAAAGATATACTTCCAATTCTCAAATCGTCCGAGAATTATTTAGCGGCCGAAAGGCCGCTAATCAAGCAAAGTTGGAGCGGGAAACGGGGCTCGAACCCGCCACCTCAGCCTTGGCAAGGCTGCGCTCTACCAAATGAGCTACTCCCGCAAAAGTTGCCGCTTGCGACTGCGGCGGAAAAATTGGTGCTCCCTCAGGGATTCGAACCCTGGACACCCTGATTAAGAGTCAGGTGCTCTAGCCAACTGAGCTAAGGAGGCACATTTGGGCGCTCGGCAGATCACCGTCTCCGGTCGATTGCCTGAGCCCTATCGTCAGCAGCTTGGGTCGGATTGTGGCTACCATCCTCAAACCGCGGCAAAAAGTATTATAGCATCTTTCGCGCGGATGTCAACCGATTCTGACCATGTTCTATGGAAAAAATAAGTTTCGCTTCCATAAAACGCCGCGCGTTTCCTCCCGCGAATCAACAGCGGCGAAATTGTATAAACATTTCGTAATTTCCGTAACATTTGGCACTTTCCCCTTGCAAAATTGCACAAATGCAATATGATATCTCCTAGAAAGAAGATCCGCAAAAATATCAGTTGCGGAGACGTTCGCACCGGAGGGGGGAAACACCGGCGCGCGCGTTTGAAAAAAGGGGGAACAACAACATGGAAACCAAATATTGTACCAACTGTGGCAGAGCGATTCAGCCAAACGAGTTTCGCAACGCCGGCGGCCAGTGCGGCGAGTGCGCGGCAAAGGCGCAGAGCACAACGCGCGCGCAGAGCGGCCAATACTCCGAGAAGGACTGGCTCGTCACGCTGCTTTTCTCGATCTTCCTTGGCGCGCTGGGCATCCATCGCTTCTACGTCGGCAAGATCGGCACGGGCATCCTCTGGCTGCTCACGGCGGGTTGCTTCGGCATCGGCGCGCTGGTGGATATCATCATGATCGCGACCGAGAACTTCACGGACGACAGCAACCGCCTGATCGTGCAGGATTCGCGGAAAAACACGAATTACGGCTATGCTTACGCCGCAAACAACAGCACGAGCGGGACAAAGTCCTCGCGTGAAGATGTGCTCGATCAGATCGAAAAACTCGCCAAACTCCGCGATTCCGGCGTGATTTCGCAGGAAGAGTTTGAGCAGAAAAAAGCCATTCTGATGAGCAAAATCTGATAACGAATCTCATAAACTCCGAAAACCGCCCATCTGGGCGGTTTTCTATATCTTGTGGTCAATCTTCCGTTTTTCGACTATTGGTTACTAGTTATTGCGTCCAAAAATCGTGTTTTTGTTCATCTCGCGTTAACGTTTCACGTGAAACATGTGTATATGAATTTTGTGTGAATTGGAAAAGGGTATTGGTTAAGCGGTTCTCTTCACAGAATCTAATATTTCACTCTCAATAGTAGTATGCTCGTCGTGTAAAATCAGGCTTGGAATCTACAGCACTAAACTATATATGCCTTCTGCTGCTAGAGTTTCATAAATACAATCGATTTGATTTGGTGTAATCTCAAATAATTCAAAGAAAATATTGTCAATTTCTATTGCGATCTTTTTTATGAAATCATTATGTTTTTCAATCATATCTTTTTTCTCATCGTCATTGAAATCTGAATCTTGGCATCTTACA
>DATHTS010000349.1:0-4647 GCA_035462935.1 Pyrinomonadaceae bacterium | reverse complement strand
AAGGTCATTCCGGTCGAAGACCTCTACGGCGAACTACAGCGCAAGGGCGAGCCGGTATTTGAAGCCGTCGCCGCGCAAGGCGTCGGTGTTTTCGACACGCTCAAGGCGGTGGCGAAACAGGTTTTGACGGAACTCAGAAAGGGATAAACTTAGCTGACAATAAAATCAACAGAAAAGCGATTGAATATTCAATCGCTTTTTTGTTTTTTTGAGAAAGATTAAAAGGCTTTGATTCTAGCTGCACAAATTTTGCAGCCGCTCGCCGACGTTTCTGTAATCAACGTCAACCGCATAGACCAGCTCGAAATATTCGACGGCTTTCTGCTTGTCGCCGCCCGCTTCGTAAGCGATGCCGAGTTCAAAAAGCAGGGCTTGGCGTTCGTCATCGTTCAAATCGGGCGTTTCGAGAGCGCGTTTATACCACATCGAAGCCAGATTCGGCATCTGTTTTTCCATAAAACAATGCCCTAAAAGATTGGCGCATTGGAAAAAGCGGCGCGTTCCGTCGCTGATTCCCGACAAGTTTATCGCATCCTGAAATTCCTTGATGGCGTCTTCCATCAAACCCATTTCCTTGTAGGCAATCGCCATTTGATAATGAGTTTCGTAATCGCTGTTGTCCTGCGATTCGCTTTCTTCCAGACCGAGTCCGCTCTTAAAATCTTCGAAAGGATTGGAAGATTCCGCTTTTGGGGAGGCTTCCTGAAACGGAGGAATTTTCGATGATTGAACTTCCTGTTCGACAACCGCGGCGGCTTGAAAAATTTCAACTTCATCTTCAGTTCCGGCTTCAATCTTGGCAGCAGCGAGCGGCAGCCTGTTTTCTAACTTTTCACGAAGCTCTGTGATGTCCGCCCGCTTTCCGTATTCTTCCTCGAGCGCATCCAAACTTTTCTCGGCGAGTTCATTATAGCCCTGCGCGAAATAAAACTCGACGCTTTCCAGTTCCTGCCGCAGCTTGAATTCATCCGCGGGTTTTAAATCAGAAAAATCCTCGTCTTCCTCCTCTACGATTTCAAAAGCATTTTCGGGAAAAGGTTCTTCGATAATTTTCGCTTCGACGGAATGCCCGTTTGACCCGTTCAAACCGACTTCGGCTACTGTGTAAGCGGGAAGACTGCTTTCTTCGGAGTAGAAATTTTCAAATGCTTCAAAGGAAGTTACGCTTTGCAGATTTTCCTCTTCGTCACCTAAAATCGTAAAGTTTTCAAATGCCGGCACATCTTCCCGCTCGGTTTCTAATTCGAATGTGTTTTCGATTACCGGTTCGTAGTCCGCGAAGTTGTGCTCGGGGCTAATTTCCTTAAGGCGCTCGGTGAAAGCTTCTTCTTGCGGCGCAATTCTCACCAATTGGGAAAGCGCGTATTTTTCCTCGTCAACCGCGTCGTTCATCCGCGCCGTTTCGGCAAGTTTTTCCAGCGCCGCTTTAAGCTGCGGTTCGTCGCGCTCCCAACTGCGATAGCGCACGAGCAAACGCAATGCGTCAAGTTGTTCGGGATTTCTGAGCAGAATTTCCGTCAGCCATTTTAGAAGGTCTTCCGCCTGTCCGCCGACCAGAAGCTGCTCGACCGTCATTGAAAGAATGCGCGTCGCGGAAGCCAAATCGTTATCCTTGAGATAAACGTTAACCAGTTCAAGCAGTTTCGTATAGTTAGCCGGTTCTCTTTCTACCAGTCGGACAATCGCCTTTTCCGCTTCCTGCGGCTTGTTTAAATCCATATAACAATCCGCGAGCAGGTAAATAACGTCTTTATTGTTCGGCTGTTTTTCGTTTAAATCTTCGAGAGTTTTCGCCGCTTCGTCCGAATAGCCGAGACTGATTTGCGATTTAACCAGCCCTTGAACGGCGAGCATATCGCCCGAATTTATTTTCAGGGCTTTGGAAAAAGAATCTACCGCCGCCTCGTGACGTTCGTGTTTTGCCAGACGCTGTCCTGATTCGATAAAGGCTTTGACCGCGTCTTCAAACTGCTCTTCTTCCTGACACGCCTCGGCAATCGTTAAATAAATATCCGTATTATTCGGGTCGAGTTCGGCGATTTGTTTCCAGATGACGAGAGCTTCGGTCTTCTTTCCTTGCTGCTGATAATGTTCGGCAACCGCCAAAAAATGAGCGCGGGCTTCGACAAATGAGCCTTTCATCTTGTAAAGCTCCGCCAGTTTTGCCGAAATTTCAATCGAACCGGGCTGCAAACGCGAGATTTTGTTGTAAACGGCGATGGCTTTCTGCGCGAATCCCTGCTTGCCGTAATGCTCGGCGACCTTCCTATAGCAATCAATAGCCTGTTTCTGGTCGGAATCTTTGACAAACAAGTCGCCGAGAATGTTTAGCGTGCTGAAATCCTTCGGGTCGTTTTTGATTATCTGTTGATACTCGCCGATTGCCGCGCGAATTTTACCCTGCGCTAAGAAACGCTCAGCGTTTCGCATCGTTTTTACCTTGTCGAAACTCATTTGTTATTCAGTTTAGCTGAAGAAAAAAGAAAAGAAATTAATGATTAATATCGCTGGAGGAACGCCCGGAGCTTAAATTTAGCTCCATCCGCATCATTTAAGCTATCACGAAAGAACAAAAAGTGTCAACGGTTTTTAACATTTTTTGTGATTTTCGGAAAAGAAAACCGGAAAGTCGTATTTTGAATTTTAATTTCTATATTTTAGTCTTTAAACGGTGGTTTCTAAAATCCCGTAAAATTCATTTTTAATTATGCAAGCCTTAATTTTAGCCGGAGGCAAGGGGACGCGGCTGCGCCCGCTGACCGTTTACACGCCAAAACCGATTGTTCCTATTATGAACCGTCCTTTTTTATTATTTCAGATAGAAATTCTAAGACGGGCTGGCATTACCGACATAATTTTATCGCTCAACTATCAGCCGAGCAAAATCGAATACCTGCTCGCTGACGGCGCGGAATACGGCGTGAACATTCGCTACATTACCGAACCTTCGCCGATGGGAACTGCGGGCGCGTATAAATTCGCTTCCGGCTCGATCAGAGAAACGACGATTGTTTTTAACGGCGATATTATGACCGACTTGGATATTACCAAAGTCATAGAGTTTCACCGCGAAAAAAAAGCTGAAGCAACCATCGTTCTAACGCCGGTTGAAAATCCCTCGGCTTACGGCTTGGTCGAAACCGATGAAGAAAATCGGGTTCTGCGTTTTCTGGAGAAACCGAAAGCCGACGAGCTTGAGAATCTAACAGTCAACAACATCAACGCGGGCATTTACATTTTAGAGCCGGGCGTTTTGGATTTGATTCCCGAAGGCAAAAATTATTCGTTTGAATACAACGTCTTTCCCGATTTGTTGAAACATCAAAAATCTTTTTACGGCTACACTTTGCGCGAAAATTACTGGCGCGACATCGGCTCGCCCCAAAGTTATCTACAAGCTCATCACGACTTTATCGGTGGAAAAATTAAAGGCTTTAAAATCGAAAAAGCCGCAAATACCGACATTGCGACCACCGCGTTTGTGAGCGAAAAATCCATAATCGGCGAGGATTGCGTCATCAAACCGAATGCGAAAATCATCAATTCCGTTTTAGGACCGGGCGTTCTGGTCGAAGAAAGAGCCGTTATCGAAAACTCGGTCGTCTGGTCGCACGCGCATATCGCCAATTCCGCCGACATCAGCAACGCCGTCATCGGACGAAACTGCTACATCGGCAATAATGCTTTGATCCGTAACGGCGCGGTTCTTGGCGATAAAACTTCGCTAACAGATTACACTAGAATTTAATGAAAAATGGATAATGGATAATGGATAATAAAATTTGATTCCGAAATTTTTCATTATCCATTATCCATTTTCCACTGATTTTTATGCCCGAACTTCCTGAAGTTGAATTAGTCGCAAAATCGCTGGATAAACTTGTAAAAAGGCGAAAAATTATTGCCGCCGAGCTTCTTAGAGAACGGCTCGCGCCTTCAAATTCGCCGCAGGAATTTGCCGAAAAGCTGAATAATTCAACGATAAATTTCGTTCACCGGCGCGGAAAACACATTCTTTTCGATTTGGATAACGAACAATCTTTAATCACTCACTTGCGGATGAGCGGGCGTTTTATGCTTTTGCCGGTCGAACGCGAACTGCCGAAATTCACGCACGCGATTTTTTATTTTGAAGATGAAACGCGCCTCGTTTTTCAAGACCAGCGGCATTTCGGTTTGATGAAAATTGTGGAAACGCCGCTGTTATTTGAAGCGAAAGAATTAAAATGTCTCGCGCCCGAACCTTTCTCCGATGAATTTTCGCCGGAGTATTTTCGCGCCGCGCTGAAAACTTCAAAACGAAGCTTGAAAGAATTTCTGCTCGATCAAACAAAAGTCTGCGGCTTGGGCAACATTTACGCTTCGGAAGCGATGTTTCTGGCGCGAGTTAATCCACAAATTTCGGCAAACGAAGTTTCCGCGAAAAAAGCAAAAGTTTTGTTCGAGAAAATCCGCGAAATCCTAGCCGAATCCATTGCGCACGGCTCAACTTTAAACATCAATCCAGAAAACATTGACGGCAGTTATTACGGCGGCGGTTTTGAAAATCACTGGCGAGTTTATAATCGTGAAAACGAGCCTTGCTCGAATTGCGAAAAGCCGATTGTTCGCCTCAAACAAGGCGGGCGCTCGTCTTATTTTTGCCCG
>DATHTS010000348.1:0-5072 GCA_035462935.1 Pyrinomonadaceae bacterium | reverse complement strand
GAGGGACTTTAAGAATACAAATGTAGTATGGGGTGACCTAATGTTCCAATGATTTTGCATCTGGATGGACACACTTTAGGGTCTATAAGAATACAAATGTCATTAAATAAGTGTATCTGAAAGTAACCAGGAATAATCCTTTGAATCGTTATGTTAGTGGACTTGATGTTTTGATTAATGGATTCAGTTAGTGCTGTGTTTTCAATAACTTACGTAGTATATGAATTCTATATAAATTACCGTAATTAGTCCAATTCTCTTGTTTAGGAGATTTTTAATTGCCCGAATATAAAGTTTGTAGTAGCATCTATCCCTAATTGCTGAGGTTGCACTATTGATGTGTAGCCTTTTTCTTGTTTTATTGGCTAAAACAACAACTTTCACCCTTTTCAAATCATCAATAGATGTGTACAAAAGGGAAAATTACATTTTGAGTTGTTGGATGAGGAAATTCTATGGACATTGAATATATAAAAATTATTACTACGGCTCTTAACTCTAGCGCATTTGCTGGTGTATCTGTAGCAATATATAAAATTATTATAGCCTACTTCCAAAAGGATAAAGATAAGTCCGTTTCAATCATCATTACAGAAGACAACAAAATAGAAATTAAATACAATGGATACCCCATGTCTGAAGTAAAAGCCCTAACTGACGAAAAATCTATAAAAAATATTCTGAAATAACTTAGACAACATTGCGAACGCTGTAATATAAAACTTAGGAATGATTTAGAATGGGAAAGCAATTTCCGAACATTAATATTCAAGCCTGCACCTGCGTAATAAATTCCAATTAGGAAAGTCCTTTCTTTATAGTTTTATTATCCTTTTTCTTATTTTTGCCTAATAACTTTAGGTAGAAGCATATTTCTGATTAAATTTCAAGTGCGATTAATTGGTTAAAAAACACCACAAAATCTTCACATAGGTTGTCATTTTCGCTTGACTTCATTTGGTAAACGGGCATAGCCTATTCTTAATAGTTTGATTCGCTTAAACATTACTTAATGGATAGGTGAGTCAAATGAACAAGAAGCTTTTACAGAAAGGTTGGTTTTCTTATCCTTAGGATTTGAGATCAACCTTTTTTATTTGTAGGTCAGAATTTCGGTAGATTTTTCGCCCGATTTCAATATGCGACAAAGTTATAAGTGCTGGTTTAATAATACATAAAATAGTATAAAAATGGAAGTCAAGATTAACATAAGCTCTTTGCTTGGTGAAGTTACAGCATAAAATGGCAGCAAAAAGCGGCAAAGTCTTTATCGTTTCTCGTCTAGGTAAGCGCGGTTATGATTATGTTGTAAAAATAAGGGTAAATGAAAGCTGATAGCATAATTTGTAGGGTATTTCTAGTTATGTTTGTGTGTGAAAAATAAGCTGTTTTTAGATAGTTGATTATGCAAAATGGTGGGACATAGGTCTCTTTAAAGATTTTTACAATTACTGTCTATCGGGGACTTTGGCTCATAGCATCAAAGACTGTCGAAAACTTTCTTATGATGAAAATAAATTATGAATTGCGGCGGCGTTTTGATTTATTAGTGGGTAGTACACCTTGCCAGGGTTTTAGACCCATTAAATGGTTGGAGTGATTTTTTATTGGAGGTTAATTATGGAATCTGAACTTATACTAAAAATCGTTTTAGCTCTTGTGGGCGGAGGGGGATTCTTCTTAGCAATACGCCATATTGCAATTGCTTTGATAAATAAGAACAAGGATAAGAAATTAAGATTTAAGAATGCTAGAGGGGAAGTTATTACCCAAGGGGATATTACGCCTAATGAAGCAAGATTAATCAAAGAATTCTTCGGAATGATGCCCGTAAATCCATCTACTTCTAACAAAAAGTTACCAAAGCCAAAAGATGATTAGCTTTCTTGTGCAACAATCTTTGGTTCTAATTCTATATCCTCTTCCCATATCTTTTTGAGGTCTATCCTCTCTTTTGATTGAGCAGCTTTGTTCTCTAAGTATTTCTCATAGCTATTCGGTTTTATTTTGCGTTTTCTCATAATTGATAGATGAGCCGTTTAGTGCGTTAGATGAAGACACTCTAATTAGTCGTTCCTTAACAATTGAATGAAAAAGCATCAAGCTGAAGCATAGCAGAGGTTGATTTTCGATTCCGACCGCTCATTTCGCCCCCAATCGCCCGTTTCGCCTTTCCTCGCTTTTTCTTTTAGATAACTCCACAGATATTTGAAGACAAAAATTAATCCTCCCACCGCTTTTCTCATCCAACTCCTGAAATTGAACGCACTCGCCGCCAGAATCGCGTTTATCTGATCTGCGACTTCCCCCTTCAGATAGTTTGGCTCTCCAATCCAAAGTCCGATTTTGTGTGTCCGATGATCGGCTCGATTCCCGCTCGGCGGCGAAAACTCTTCCGCAAACGAGTCCGCTCGGCTGCCGACAGCCCCACTCCGTTACTCGGCACGATGATTTCTGTTTCTCCAATTTTCTGACTCCGACAGCCTCGGTCGGTAAAGGCTCGCTTCGGACTTGCTCCGGTTAATCTTTTTTGTTGTTCCAGAGTTTTCTCCAGCCTCTGATTGTCATTCGGATTTCCGCGAAAACTAACCGCCGCTTTGAAAACATTGCTCAATTGTCCCACCGCAAATGTCACTTTGCTGCCAAACTCGTATTTTTTATGTTCTTTGCCTTTGGCGATGCACGCCGCCTCCGGCGCGTGCATCAAGTAAATCTTCTTCGGAGAATCCTTTGTCTGATTCAAAACTTGCTCGTAAAGCTCCAGCTTTTCCTCATGTTTGTGAACGGCGTCAGCACTCAATTTCCGCTTTAACTCGCGCACTACCCGGCTGGCGATGGTTTTCAATTTCTTTCTCGCCTTCTTTTTTTCTTTGGCTTTCTGCTGACTTTTGGCATTGGCTTTTTTCAGCAAATCTTTGACCACCCGACGATAGCTTTGCCTTTGCTTGACTCCTTCGTTTTTTGCTATCTGCCGGCATTTCCTGATGATTTTGACCGCCTGTTTGGTGTCGGTCGGATAAGTGATGTTCTTCTCCTGCACGGTCGTGTCTATCGAAACATCTTCGTCGAGAATCTCCTCACCGTGCAAAAAAATGCTCACCGCCAGAATCCGTTCGACCCCTTCGACTCCGATCCGATGCCGAAAATGCACCAAATCCGAAGGATCACAGGGAAATTTCCACTGAAAAACCGACTCGCCGCAAAACGAATGAAAATACGGATTCGAGACCCCTTCTGCCATCACGGTTTCTTCGCCTAAGTTGTAGAGTTGTTTCACAATCAACAGCCCGACCATCAACCGGACGGGTTTTGCCGGACAGCCGACTTCCGCATAAAACGGAGCAAAATCCGCATCAAATTGTCGCCAGTCAATCTCATCAGCCAACAAACAAAGCTCGTGTTGCGGGTTGATGAACTCCGCCAGGTTAGATAAAAATAAATGTTTCTGATTCTGATTCGGAGATTTGCCAATCATAAAAAATTTGCCGGAAAACGGAAGAAAATAAAGAAAAAGCTGCAAATTATTTTATCAAAAATCTATCGTAATGTATAGCAAATGCAATACTTAACTACTTTTTAGGGAACGACTGACTAGCAATTTGGGTTAATTAGATTTTCCACAGTTTCCGACACAAGTTATAATCTTTCATTTATCCAACGCGGATAGATTTTATTGCGCGAAATTATCAAAATTTCCGATTTCTGCTTGTGATTCAAAAACGAAAATGAAAAAGAAAGATTCTCTAACCAAAAACGAAGGCTCTGAAATCGGCAAAAGGGCGGATTTTCTTTATTCGAGCATCGCGGCGATTTTAGAGGAATCGCGCCGCGCGGCTTATCGCGCCGTCAATTTCGCGATGACGCAGTGTTATTGGAATATCGGGCGCGTGATTGTCGAAGAAGAACAGAGCGGACAAGACCGCGCCGAATACGGGCAATTTCTTATCAAAGAACTATCAAAACGACTGACCGAAAATTTCGGAAGAGGTTTTACGAAATCAAATCTGTTTTATATGAAACAGTTTTATCTCACTTTTCCAAAAGTCCACGCACTGCGTGGAGAATTGAGTTGGACGCATTATCGTTTGCTTTTGAAAGTCGAAAACGAACAGGCGCGGCAGTTTTACGAAGCCGAGAGCGTCAACAGCAATTGGAGCACGCGCGAGCTTGAACGCCAGATAAACTCTCTGCTTTTCGAGCGTTTGGCGATTAGCCGGGATGAGGCAGAAGTTTTGCGCCTCTCAAAAGAAGGTCAGGTTTTGCGCGAAGCCAAAGACATTATCAAAGACCCGTTTGTGCTCGAATTTCTTGATTTGCCGGACAACAAGAATTACCTCGAACGCGATCTCGAACAAGCCTTGCTCGACAAGCTGCAAAATTTTCTTCTCGAATTGGGCAAAGGCTTTGCTTTTGTGGCGCGGCAAAAGCGAATTACCGTTGACGGCGAGCATTTCTACGTTGATCTGGTTTTTTATAATTTTCTGCTCAAGTGTTTTGTTCTAATTGATTTAAAACTGCGGAAACTGCGTCACGAGGACATTGGAAAGATGGATTTTTACGTCCGCTGGTTTGAAGAGGAAGAAAAGCCGGAGAGCGATAATCCGACCATCGGTTTGATTTTGTGTTCCGAAAAAAACGACGCGATGGCGCGTTACACTCTTTTGGAAGACAGCAAGCAAATTTTCGCTTCGCGTTATAAACTGTATTTACCGACGGAACAGGAACTGCGCCGCGAGCTCGAACACGAACGAGCGCGATTTGAAATTGAAGAAAATTTGAAAAACGATTAAATGCGACACGAACTTATTTTAATTCTCGATTTTGGCTCGCAATACACGCAGCTTATCGCGCGGCGCGTGCGCGAGCAGGGCGTTTATAGCGAGATCGTCCCGTTTCATTATCCGATGGAAAAAATCATTGAGCGAGGTGCTAAGGGCTTGATTCTTTCGGGCGGACCGAATTCGGTTTATGAAGAGGACGCGCCGCATCTTGCGCCTGATTTTTACGAGCGGGTTAGCGCGCCGATTTTGGGAATCTGCTATGGAATGCAGCTTTTGGCGAAGGATTTGAAC
>DATHTS010000347.1:0-7100 GCA_035462935.1 Pyrinomonadaceae bacterium | reverse complement strand
ATTCGGCTTTGCGGCGAGCCAGATTTTGGTTACGCATCTGATCGGTCCGAGAAAGCGGACAAACGTTAAATTGATGCCTTATGAAAGCGGCAAAGACCCGGTCGGCTCGGCGCGCGACAGATTTTCTGTGAAATTTTATGTCGTCGCTATTACTTTTCTGCTGTTCGACCTCGAGATTCTCTTTATGATTCCTTTCGCCGTCGCCTTCAAAGAGCTTTTGAGATTGGAGGGTGAGACCGGAATTTTATACGGCACAATCGCTTTCGTCGGAATTTTGATTTTCTTTGCCACTGTAGTAGTCGGATTGATTTACGATTGGAAAAAAGGCGCGTTTGATTGGAACGAGCAGGCTCGCACGGAAGCCCACGCCAAAGCCGAAGCGATGCGAAACAAGAAAAAACAGCGAATGCGGGAACTAAGACGCGCGGCATAAAAGGAGGAAATTATGGGATTAGAAAATACGCTTGTTGAATCATTACCTGACGTTTTAACCGTTAAACTCGACGCGGTTGTAAATTGGGCGCGGAAATCGTCACTGTGGCCGGCCACATTCGGTCTGGCTTGCTGCGCAATTGAAATGATGAATACGGTTAGTTCACGCAACGACCTCTCGCGTTTCGGAGCGGAAACTTTTCGCGCCAGCCCGCGACAGGCGGACGTGATGATCGTTTCGGGGCGCGTTTCGAGAAAGATGGCTCCGGTTTTGCGGCGCATTTACGACCAAATGCCCGAACCGAAATGGGTTATTTCGATGGGCGCTTGCGCCACTTCCGGCGGCGTTTTCGATAATTACGCGATTGTGCAGGGCGTTGACAAAATCGTCCCGGTTGACGTTTACGTTCCGGGCTGTCCGCCGCGACCTGAAATGCTGATTAACGGGATTATGATGCTTCAGGAAAAGGTGATGAACGAATCAATGAAGGATCGGCGCGATACTTACGAGGACGAATCGCGGCAGTCGGCGATGCCCGGAACTTTGCCGGTAACCGAAGGCACAAAACTCGAAGCGGCGGCGGAAGAAGCTGAAACTAAGCCTTATACGGTCGCTTCGCGTCACGAGAAGAGCAGGAAATCCTTCTAAAAGGTTTGGCGGCGACGTTTTTTGAACGCTTCGCCGCTTTTTTATTTTTTTATAAATGTATGGCTGACACAAAAGTTTTGCACGAATATATCGAGAAGCTGAAAGAGGAAAACTCGGCTTGGGTTGCCAATTTTAAAGACACTTTCGGCGAGGTTACGATTTACGTTCCGCGCGAGTATATTGTTGATGTTTGCTGGGTTTTGAAGACAAAATACGAATTCGATTTGCTCGCCGACATTTGCGGCGCCGACCTCGGACCGGAGGAAGACCCGCGCTTTGAAGTCAATTATCATTTATTTTCGACCAAGCATTATAATCGTCTGCGACTAAAAGTTCTTTTGAGCGAAGACGAGCCGAATCTGGGAACGGTAACGACCGTCTGGAAAACGGCGAATTGGCACGAGCGCGAAACTTACGATATGTTCGGCGTGATTTTTGACGGTCATCCCGATTTGAGAAGAATTCTTTTGCCGAGTGATTTTGACGGACACGCGCTTCGCAAGGATTATCCGCTGCGTGGTTACGAGCCGTATAGTTTGACCTAAATGATTAGCGAAACCATCCGCAAAGCATTGACCGAAGTTCGCCCGCTGCCGATTCGTTATACGGTGGATGATTTGGAGTCTTTGCCCGATGATACAAATCGTTATGAACTGATTGGAGGAAAATTATTTGTAACTGATATACCGCGAGTTGACCATCAACGGCTAGTTACTGAATTAATTTTAGTTTTCTCTAAATATCTTGAAAAAAATTCAACTGGAATTATTGTTCATGCGCCGGGTGTAATTTTCAGTAAGGAAGACGCCGTCATTCCCGATCTTGTCTTCGCTACGCACGAAACCGTCAAAAAATCGGTAGCGGGCGCGGATGAGAAATTTGAGGGAAAATTTATTGCCGCGCCTGAATTGTTAATCGAGATTTTGTCTTACGGCAAAAAGGACATCGAGCGCGACAGGGTGCATAAACGCGAGCTTTACGGGAAATACGGGGTGAAGGAGTATTGGGTAGTTGACGGCTTGTTTAATACGATTGAAGTTTATCGTCTGGAGAAAGAAGGGCTGAACCGAATCAATCGCTTTGAGATTTACGAAAGCATAGAAACTCCGCTTTTGCCTGATTTTTCGTTGAAATTAGCCGATATTTTCAGATTTTAATATGAGCGTTGCGACACAAAATATACCGAGCCAATTTGAAGTAACCGAGCAGGCGCAGGATTCGCAAATGATTCTGTCGCTGGGACCGCAGCATCCTTCGACGCACGGCGTTCTGCGCCTCGAACTGCATCTCGACGGCGAGATGATCGTCAAGGCGATTCCCGACATCGGCTATCTCCATACGGGAATGGAAAAGCTGTTCGAGTTTAAAAAATACCAGCAGGGCATCGTCATCACCGACCGGATGGATTATTTGAATCCGCTCGGCAATAACTTGGTTTACGTGATGGCGGCGGAAAAGCTTCTGCAATTGGAGATTCCCGAACGCGCGCAGGTCATTCGCGTTTTGATGTGCGAGCTTCAGCGTATCGCGTCGCATATGGTTTGGCTGGGAACGCACGCGCTCGACATCGGCGCGATGAGCGTTTTCTTTTTCTGCTTTCGTCAGCGCGAAAAGATTTTGAATTTGATTGAAGCCGCTTCAGGCGGACGTTTAACGCCTTCTTACTTTCGAATCGGCGGCTTGATGATGGATTTGCCTGCCGGATTCGAAAGGCGCGTCAGGCAATTTCTGGATGATTTTCCCGACGCGATGGATATGTTCAACACGCTCGTAACGGGAAATACGCTTTTCCAGAGCCGCACGAAGGACATCGGCATCATCAGCGCGGAAGAGGCGATTGACTGGGGATTGACCGGACCTTGCCTGCGCGGAAGCGGCGTCGAACTCGACATCCGCCGCGCAAATCCTTACACGGGTTATGAAACTTACGATTTTGAAATTCCGGTCGAACACGACGGCGATGTTTGGTCGCGCTTTTTAGTCAGGATGCGCGAGCTAAATGAATCTTGGAAAATTTGCCGTCAGGCTTTGGATAGATTAAAACCGGGACCGACAAAAGCGGACGCGCCGAAAGTCGTTCTGCCCGACCGCGACGATATGCGGACGCATATGGATTCGCTGATTCACCACTTTTTAATCGTTGCCGAAGGCTTTAATGTTCCCGAAGGCGAAGTTTATATGCCGATTGAAGCCTCGAAAGGTGAAATCGGCGTTTATATGAAATCGAACGGCGGTCCGAAGCCTGACCGAGTTCATTTCCGCGGTCCGAGCTTTGTCAATCTCTCGGCGCTGCCTGTAATGAGCGAAGGCGAGATGATCGCCGACGTGGTGGCGATTATCGGTTCACTGGATATTGTTCTGGGAGAAATAGACAGGTAAAAGTTATGACTGAACAACAAGAAAAAGAAGTGTTCCGACTTTTAACCACAGCCGTCAGTGGAATTCAAAGAATCGAGAACGATGTGGCTGAGTTAAAGACTGATGTATCTGAGTTAAAAACTGATGTCGCCGAACTGAAAACTGATGTCGCCGAACTGAAAACTGATGTCGCGGGATTAAAGACCGACGTTGCCGGATTGAAGACCGATGTGGCTGAGCTAAAGGGCGATATGGTTGAGGTGAAGACCGATGTGGCTGACTTGAAAACCGGTCTAGCCGGTCTTCGCGGCGAATTTCATGATTTCCGTGAAGAGACAAGGCAGAATTTTGAAAAAGTTAATGACGCGCTCGATATGAATAACCGGAAGATCGATCACCTCAGCCGCGAGATTCTGGAAACAAAGATTAGAGTTGATAGATTAGAAGAAAAAAGTCTTGCTTAAACTAAAATATGGCAGCAGCAGTTCCAACTGAATTTACCGACGGTGCTAAAACCACTGACGAAGTAGCGACTTTTTCGCCCGAAGTTCTGGCGGAAATTGACGCGCATATTGCGAAATATCCGCCCGACCGGATGCGTTCGGCGCTGATACCTTTGCTTTTTGTCATCCAGCGCGAGCGCGGTTACATTGACGGTCCGGGGGTGAATTTTCTGGCGAGGCATTTGAAATTGCAGATAACCGATATTTGGGAAACGGCGACGTTTTATTCGATGTTTAATTTCCGCCCGATTGGCAAATATCAAATACAGGTTTGCAAAACGCTTTCTTGTAGAATTATGGGCGAGCCGGAAATCACCGGGCATATTTGCGATAAATTGGGAATCCACGTCGGCGAGACGACGCCGGACGGAATGTTCACCGTCTCGCGCGTCGAATGTCTCGGAAGCTGCGGGACTGCGCCGATGATGCAGGTAAATTTCGATTATCACGAGGATTTGACGACTGATAAGGTTGATAAGATTTTGGATTCGTTAGATTAATTTTCTTCAAATATAAGGAGAATATAATTAATTATGAATGAAAAAGATTTGCCATTATTTATGGATGAAGACGGCTCATTAAATGTTCCTAAAAGTATTATTAATGTTGCTCAAGGTGGATTGAAGCGCGTAATAACCAAAGCCACTTATGTAAATGTCATTAATCCTGAGAATTCAACTCCTTTAAAGCATGATCAATTAAGATATAGCCTGATACCAAAGGTGCTTGGAAAAATGGAAAGACTTGCGAAAGCACGTTTTGAGATTCGAAAATTGATTGCTGATGACAAAATAAGTCAAGACTCATCCGAAATAACAGAAACTATTGCACAAAGTGTAAATGCTAGTAGTGAAATAGAGGGAGAGCAGGTTTCTGTTGAAGAATTAGAACTTGCTGTGGCTGCTGTCACTACACCAACTGGGCGCTTTGAAAACTCAGAATTGACGACCCGTCAAGAATCAATTGCTTCTATTATAAAAGCCTATTTTTGGGCTTTAAGTAGATCTTCCGAATCATTTCTTAGCTATGAATTTATTTTAGAAATACACCGTAGAATGTTTCAAAATACTAAAGGTGATGTGGCTGGTGTAATTAAAACTGAAGAAGTTAATATTGAAGGCGGAGGCTATAAAATCAACACTCTCCCAAAAGCAAAAGCCGAAGAGTTTTTGCGAAGACTTTGTGAGCGCACAAATAGGCAGTTAGAGTTAGCAAAACTACACTCTGAATATTCTACTTTGCTTGCAACAGCAGAATTTATTGTTGATTTTCTTGCCATTCATCCATTTGCTGATGGAAATGGTAGAACAGCAAGATTATTATCCACATATTTGCTTGAAAGAAGTGGTTATCACTTTGCGCGGTTTTATCCTTTGGACACAATTATCTTAGAAACCAGACGTGACTATTACATAGCTCTATTTAATGCGCAAAGAAATTGGTACGGCAAGGAAGAAGATTTAACTCCTTGGATAAGTTATTACATTGACATAGTTTTTGTTCAGTGGTTAAGAGCTTATCAGCGAGTGAGAGATAAAAGACAGAAAGATGAAAAAGTTTTAGCTGATTTAATTTAGTGATTCTTCAATAAGAGAGAAAGTAATGGAAATTAAAGCTATCGGCTGCGAGCCTTTACAACTCAAGCGAATGCATATCAAAGACGGGCATACGCTGAAAGTTTATCAGGAAACCGGCGGCTATGAATCGCTGAGAAAGGCGATGAATATGTCGCAGGACGATATTATTAACGAAGTCAAAGCGTCGGCTCTGCGCGGGCGCGGCGGCGCGGGTTTTCCGACAGGGATGAAGTGGGGCTTTGTGCCGCGCGATTCGCCGAAGCCGAAATATATCGTCTGCAACGCCGACGAATCCGAACCCGGCACGTTTAAAGACCGCTATTTGCTCGAACGCGACCCGCACGCGCTGATCGAAGGAATGCTGATTGCGGCTTTCGCGCTCGGCTCGGAAACCTGCTACATCTATTATCGCGGCGAGTATCGCTATTTGATTGACATTATGGACGCGGCGATTGAGGAAGCGCGTCAAGCGAATCTCGTCGGCAAAAACATTTTAGGCTCGGATTTTAACTGCGAATTTTACACGCACACCGGCGCGGGCGCTTATATCTGCGGCGAGGAAACCGCGCTTTTGTCTTCTCTGGAAGGATTTCGCGGACATCCGCGGATGAAGCCGCCGTTTCCGGCTGTCGAAGGTCTTTACGCCTGCCCGACCGTGGTAAATAATGTCGAAACTTTGACGGCTGTTCCACAGGTTATCGAGATGGGCGGCGAGAATTGGCGCAATCTCGGCACGGAAAAATCGGGCGGAACGAAGCTTTGGTCGGTTTCCGGTCACGTTAAAAAGCCGGGCGTTTACGAGCTTCCGATGGGCTATATGGATATGGAAAAGTTCATCCTGGAAGACTGCGGCGGGATGCTGCGCGAGGATAAAAAGCTGAAGGCTTGTATTCCCGGCGGTTCGAGCGTTTACGCGATGCGTGCCGATCAAATCATCGGCAAAAACGTGCGGCTTGATTACGAAGGCTTGGTCGAAGCCGGTTCGCTTGTCGGTTCGGGCGGCTTTATCGTGATGGACGAAACGGTTGATATTGTTGATTCGACCAAAAATCTGACAGAATTTTACAAGCACGAATCCTGCGGCTGGTGCACGCCTTGCCGCGAGGGGACGGATTGGCTGACGAAAATCTTCACCCGCATCGCCGAAGGCGGCGGGCGACCGGAGGATGCTCAGTTGATTCTGGATTTGGTTGACAACATCGAAGGAAAATCCTTCTGCGCTCTGGGCGACGCGGCGGCATGGGCGATTCAGGGCGCGGTCAAGCGTTTTCCTGAAGATTTCAAAAAATATTTACTACCGAACGGTAATATAAATAACTAGTTTTATTTAATTGTTAAAGTAAGGCTAATGAAAAAGTTCGGAAAGATGTTTAAGGAGAAATCTCATGGCTAAATGTGCGCGTTGTAATGGAAATGGCAGCGTTAAATGCTCCAAATGTAACGGTGAGGGTAAAATTTATCCTTATTTTGGCGGCATAGGAGCAGAGGATTGCAAGTTATGCAGCGGTTCAGGTGAAATAGCCTGTCCGGTTTGTAGAGGTAGTGGAGAAGTTTAGGAGGAATAATTATGGGAAAAGGTGA
>DATHTS010000346.1:0-4801 GCA_035462935.1 Pyrinomonadaceae bacterium | reverse complement strand
TCTTTAGCCCGGTAAAATTCCAAGGATGGTATTGCAATAATTGCTGGGCGTTTGCCGCCGTCGAAGCGATGCAGATCAGCCGTCAGCTCGTCTCAATGCGCACGAAGAATGCAAATCTCGAAAACGCCTCCCTTTTAACGCCGAGCCCTCGTCAACTGGGACTTTGCTGGGCGGAAAAAAACAAAAAAGATTCTATGGATTCTTGCCAATTCAACTGGCACGGCGAGGCGTTCAGTTTTATGGTTGACGAGGGAATGCCGCTTGACGGAAGAACCGATTACAGTTTATTCAGTTTGGGATACGGTACATATTGCAATGCCAAAACCTTTGTCAAAGCTCTGACGTGGGATTATGTCAGCTCTGTCCCGCACGAAGTCGCTTCGACCGAGGAAATAAAACGCGATCTGGTTATGTATGGACCGATTGTAACCACGCTGGTGTTTGACGATTGTCTGAATCTTTACGGCGGCGGAGTTTTTAATGAGCAGCAAAATTGGAACGTGGACGCAAGCGGTAATAAACGGCTTAAACCCGGCAATCATATTATTTTGATCGTTGGTTGGGACGACCAAAAAGAGGCGTGGCTGATAAAAAATTCATATGGCACGGAATGGGGCGAAGATGGTTACGGCTGGGTGAAATACGGGAGTAACAACATCGGACAATTTGCCGCATGGATTTTAGCAGACCCGAACGAAAAAATGATTGTCCATAACAGACCCGTACGAGAAGATGAATTCCCGTAAAAAATTCGACTTCCAAAAATAGTTCGGGCAGCCGAAAATTTTATGAAAACATAAATTTCTGTTGTTTCTTTTATCCGAAAAGACGCGGCAGACGTTTATTCACATTCTTCGGCAGTAAAATCTCCATCGCGTCGTCAACCGTCACGATTCCGGCAATATCGCCTTCGTCGTCAATGACTGGCAAAGCGAGCAGATTATATTCGGAAATTTTTTGCGCGACTTCTTCAGCCGAATCGGAAGGATGGGCGGATTGGAACTGTTCGCGCATTACTTGTTCTAATGTGAAAGTCGGATCGGCTAAAATCAGGCTCCTCAAAGAAATCAAGCCGACCAATCTCCACGAATCTTCTTCCTCGACGACGTAAAGGTAGTAAATCATATTCGGCGTTTCCGCCATTTCCCGAAGCCGCGCAATCGTTTCGCCGACGGTTAAGTTTTTCGGGAAAACGATAAATTCCGTCGTCATCAAACCGCCCGCCGTATCGTGTTCGTAAGGCATTAGCTCGGCGACATCGGCTTTTTCCGCATCTTCCATCAGGTTGAAAAGCTCCTGCGCCTTTTCCTCGTCCATCTCGCCAAGAACGTCAACCGCGTCGTCCGGCGACATTTCCTCCAGGAGATCGGCGGCGCGTTCGTTATCCATCTCTTCCAAAATACGAGCCTGCGCTTCAGTGGACATTTCTTCGAGAGTGTCGGCGGCGATTTCATCGTCGAGCGATTCAACAATTTCCGTGCGGTGAATCGGCGAAAGCGTTTCCGCAAGCTGCGCGATTTCAACCGGATGCAGGCGCGATAATTTGCCTTTTGAGGATTTTAACTGCACGGTTGCCGTCGCCGTGTCGGTGGCAAGATAACCGACATCAGCCCAATCGAGGACTTCGACGGGACGATTACTGCCGTAAAATCCCTGCGGCATCAGACGGCGCAGAAAACCCTGCAAGCTGACATCCGCCCCCGTTACGCGCCAAACTCCGGCGACTTGTATCAACTGAACGTCGTTGACGCGCACGACGCGCTTGCCGTCAACGTCAATCAACTGATTATCCAGAACATCCTTATTGAGCAAAACTTCCCCTTCTCGCCGCGTAAAAGGCGTTAGATCAATCACGCCCGAACTCATTACCGCGCCTTTCTCGCTAATTTCCGCGATCCTCGGACGCGGGATAAAAAAATCACGCCGCCGGTAACGCGCCATCAAACCGATAATAGGCGGATAATCTTCCTCGCCATAGCGCACGATTACGTCTTTAATCAGGGCAATTCGCTCGCCTCCCGTGTCGAGAATCGGACGACCTAACATTTGCGAAAGGTAAAGCATACGATAAGTTAAAAAGTAAAAAGTAAAAAGTAAAAAGTAAAGAGGGAAAATGCTGATTCTTGTAAAATGTTAAAGGTTTCCTGTTTTTATTCATTTTCATTTTTCCGTTTTTTATTTTTTCGTGTCTTTCGCGTGTTTCGCGGGCAGTAAATTCTGATATATTGTCAAAACTATGGAAAAAATATTTCTGCTCTACGGCGCAAACGGCTACACGGGTGAACTTATCACGCGCTATGCGGTCGAGCGCGGTTTTAAGCCTGTTTTGGCTGGAAGAAACGAAGCGAAAATCAAGGAAATCGCCGGAAAATTCGATTTACCGTTTCGCGTTTTTTCGCTGGAAGAAACCGAAAAGCTCGATGCGGCTTTGCAGGAAACCGAATTCGTTCTGCACTGCGCGGGACCGTTTTCGCTGACCTCAAAACCGATGATCGAAGCGTGTTTGAGAAATAAAAAACACTATCTCGACATCACAGGCGAAATCGCTGTTTTCGAGGCGATGGCGGCGCGAAATGCGCAAGCCGAAGAAGCGGAAATAATGATTATGCCCGGCGTCGGTTTCGACGTTGTGCCGTCGGATTGTTTGGCGCGGCATTTGAAAAATCGTCTGCCGTCGGCGACAAATCTAACTTTGGCTTTTTACGGGCTGGGAAAAATCTCGCACGGGACACAGGCGACGATGACGATGAACGTCGGCAAAGGCGGCGCGGTTCGGCGCGACGGGAAAATTGTAAATGTTCCGGCGGCGTGGAAAACCCGCGAGATTGATTTCGGCGAATTTAAGAAAACGGGAGTAACAATTCCCTGGGGCGATGTTTCGACCGCTTTTTATTCAACCGGAATTCCGAACATCGAAGTTTATACGATTCTGCCCGAATCCAATTTGAAAATGCTGAAGTTAAGCCGCTATATCGGCTGGTTTCTGGCGACGAAACCCGTCCAAAATTTCTTGCAGAAACAAATTCCGGCGGGCGGACCGAGCGATAAGGAACGCGCAAAGGGTAAAACTTATCTCTGGGGCGAAGCATCCGACGAAAGCGGAAACAAAGTGAGTTCTCGTCTTTTCGGACCTGAAGGTTATACGCTTACGGCTTTGACTGCGTTAAAAATCGCGGAAAAAATCCTGAACGGAAATTTCCAAACAGGATTTCAAACGCCTGCCAAAGCCTACGGCGCCGACTTGATTTTGGAAATTGAAGATGTTTCGCGCCTGGATGTAACATAAAAGAAAGGTATAGATTGTAAAACTAAATTTGTTTCTTTCAATCTATATTATATTTTAAGTTTATGAAGCGACGCTCATTTTTATTTAACTCAGCTATCGCAGCGGGCGGTTTGGCGTTGTCTTTCGGCGGTTTGTCGAGACGCGCCGAAGTTTTAGCCGATACGGGAAAGCTATCGGATTTGAAAGCCTTCGGTTACGGCGAATTGATTCCGACTGCCTCAAAAAACACGGGCGAAATATATGTGGCGCTGCCGAAAGGTTTTGAGTATAACGTAATCGGAAAAGCCGGAAGCGTAATGGCTGACGGGCGGAAAACGCCGCCTTTACATGACGGAATGGCGACTTTTGAAACTCGCGGCGAGCTTCGGATTGTTCGTAATCACGAGGTTTCCGGCGGGCGTATTCCCAGAGAAAATGCGGGAATCGGTAAGGAAAACCATTACGACGAAATGGCGGGCGGCGGCACGACAACTTTGATTATTAATCCGAAAACACACGAAGTTGTCAGAGATTTTGTCAGCTTGAGCGGAACTTTGGTAAATTGCGCGGGCGGCAGAACGCCCTGGGGAAGCTGGATTTCCTGTGAGGAAACGACCGTCGGGCAGACAGTTACTACACATTCAAGCGGAATTAAAATCGGCGGTTTCAAACAGCCGCACGGATATTGCTTTGAAGTTCCGGCTTCGGCAAACAACAACTTAAAGCCAATTCCCTTAAAAGCAATGGGGCGTTTTGAACACGAAGCCGTCGCGGTTGATCCGAAAACAGGCATTGTATATCTCACGGAAGATAAAACAACCTGCGGATTTTACCGCTTTCTGCCCAAACGAAACAAGCGGCTTGCCGAAGGCGGGCAGCTTCAGATGCTGAAAATCAAGGATAAAGATAAATTCGATACGCGCATCGGACAGAAAACAGGCGCGGTATTTACGGCAAATTGGGTTACGATTGACAACCCTGATCCGGCGGAAGCCGATGTTGATAGTTTAGCAGTTTATAAACAGGGATGGGCGAAAGGCGCGGCGACTTTTGCTCGATTGGAAGGCTGCTATGCGGACGCGAAAGGCAGAATTTACTTTACTTCGACGAGCGGCGGCGATGCGAAGGGCGGGCAAGTTTGGCTTTATGAACACACTGCGCGCGACGAAGGTCGTTTGACGCTCCTTTTTGAATCGCCCGACCGCGAAATTCTCGATATGCCGGACAATATCTGCACGCATCCGAAAAGTAATCTGCTGTTTATTTGCGAGGACAGCGATTATAAAGGCTTGAGCGGAACGCCCGATAATTTTGTGCGGATTTTAACGCCGGATGGAAAAATCGCCGATTTTTTAAAAAATATCACGCCGAATCTCGCCGCCAGCGAATTTGCCGGTTCGATTTTTTCCAGAGACGGGAAAACCTTTTTTGTTAATATTCAAAGGGCAGGCGTTACGCTGGCAGTTTGGGGCGATTGGAACAGATTCAAAGTTTAAGGTTCAAAGTTCAAGGTTCAAAGTTCAAGGTTCAAAGTTT
>DATHTS010000345.1:0-9250 GCA_035462935.1 Pyrinomonadaceae bacterium | reverse complement strand
GAATTCCAGATGTCGTTGTGATAATTCTTTCCGTCATAGCCGCCCATCAGCCAGATTTTGCCGCCGAAAACAACCGAACCGTAAAAGACGCGGTTGGGAAGCTCGGATTTTTCCGCCAGTGTTTCCCATTTTTTGAAATCGGTCGTGCGGCGAATCGTCGAGCCGAATTTTATGCCGTCCAGGTAATTACCTTCGTTTTGCCCGAGCGCATAGACGGCGTCGCCGAATTGAACATAACGGGTTTCGTTAGCTTCGCGTCTAATGGTCGGCAAATCTGTTTTCCGCCAATTCACGCCGTCCGCGGATGTCCAAGTGCCTTCCTGGTGAAAAGCGAATATCTTTTCTTTGACCACGAAAACCGGAAATCCGTAGCTTTGCGGGTAAGCGGCACTGCTTGTTACTTCATTCCAAACATACTTGGTTTTAGTTGAATGACAACCGAAAACAGTCGAGCAAAGGCAAATAAATATCAGTATAAGTTTCATAAATTCTCCGTTTTGGCAGTTCATAAAAAATTAAGATTTATAAATCCACGCCCGGTTACTGACGGCGTTGCTGTTATCGTAGCCGCCGATAATCAAAACCTGACCGTTCGGTAAAAGCGTCGCCGTGGCAAACAGCCGCGCCGTTTCAAATTTTCCCTCCGCGACTTCAAAAGTATTTTTCGCCGGATTAAAAACTTCCGCTCGATTCGCGCCGCCGGCAATCAAAATTTTGCCGTTTTTCAGCAAAATCGTCGTTCCCTGAAGTTTATAGCGCGATAAATTCATATCGCCGATTTTTGTAAAATTGCTTGTCTTCGGGTTATAAATTTCCACTGTCGAGTATGCGCCTCTCGCGTCGCGCTCGTCGGAGCCGCCGACGATTAAAACGCGACCGTCGTTCAATAATAAGGCGTCGTGTTTATGACGTTTCACGGTTAAATCAGGGGCAGCGATAAAAGTGCCGCTTGCCGGATTATAAATTTCGGCGCTCGAATAAATCGTAATTGCCGCGCGTCTGCCTCGATGACCGCCCGTAATCAAAACTCGCCCGTCTTTGAGCAAGGTCGCCGTATGAGATTCACGCGCCGCCAGCATATTTCCCGTCTTTGTAAAAGTTCCGGTCGAGGGATCATACAATTCGGCGTCGGCTAAAAACGTCCAACCAGTTCCGACGCCGCCAGCCAGCAAAACTTTCCCATTATCGAGTAAGACAGCAGTTTGCCCGCTTCGAGCCAGAGTCATTTTTCCGGTCGGTGTGAATTTGCCCGTTTTGGGGTCATAAATTTCGGCGCTGTCGAGATAATCGCCGTTGTAGCCGCCTGCGATCAGAATTTTGCCGCCGGGCAAAAGTGTCGCGCTATGACCGGAACGAGCAACGCTCATTCTGCCTGCCGGTGAAAATTCATTCGTTTTCGGATCGAAAATTTCCGCGCTCGCCAGACTGTTTTCGTCACCCGCAAAACCGCCCGCGACTAAAACTCTGCCGTCGGGCAAAAGAGTAGCAGTATGAGCGGCGCGGCTTGAATTCATTTCGCGGCGAAGCGAATCAATATTTCCCGCATCAGGAAACTTGCTCGTCGGCTCGTCGCTTACAATAACAACCGCATTGCAGTTTGGAGCCAAAACCCAATTCGCCAAAAGCAAAACGAACAAAAATTTAAAAATCATTTTCCCGCTCCTTTTTCCGCGCATTCAAAAACTACGCTGCGCGCTGTTGTTCGAGTTAATCAGGGAGCGTGAGCAAATGCCGTCTCCCATTTTTCCCTAACTCAACAGTTTAATATCCCTCACGCCGCGCAAAATTCCTTTCGCATCTTTTTCGAGCTTCAAAATCGGATTAAATCCGCCTTTTCTTCCCGCCTGATTTCGTTCCCGATCAGTAATAAATCTGTCGCCTTCAAACAAAATCGAATCAATCCAATCTTCCTCAAAATCTTTTCCGGTCAAAGTCATATGAACGTGCGCGGAAATGGTGGTATTAGGATATGAAGCAGGGCGTATCGAGCGAAATTCGTAACGTCCCCTTTCATCCGTCAGCATCCATCCGCGAAAGCGCCCGTGTTTATGCTCGCCGCCTCTGCCGTAAATGCCATACATATCGGTGTGATAAAGATAAATTAAAACGTTTGGCGCGGGCGTTTTGCCGTCCGTTTGAAAAACGGTTCCCGAAACGATCATCGGCTCGCCTTCATCCTTATCTTTTCCCAGAACGGTTTTCCATGAAACCGTATCGGGCGCGCCAATCGCTCCCATTCCTTCCGTGCCCGCCGGCTTGGCGTTTTTCTTTATCAAGCCCAAAATATCCTCGCCCGATTTTTGCGCCAGCGTATCGTTTCTGCAGTTAAGCAAAAGCGGAAATGCAAAAGCGGCAATCGAAGCTTTTTGTAAAAATTCACGTCGGGTTTCGATTAGTTTTTTCATAGATTTTGTCCTTTCAAAAGAATTGTTGATAATTTAGACGAAGCGCAAGGCATTTTTCTTCCAAATTTTTTTGAAATAAAATAAACTGCTTTTAGTTTGCCCTTTTATGCTGGAAACCGAACGATTAATCCTGCGTCGGATGAACGAATCCGATATTGACCCGATTTTCGCAATGCGAACCGATAAAGATGTTATGCGCTTTATCCGCGAACCGGTGGCGAAGCGCGATGAAGCGGAAAGGTGGATAAATCTCGTTTCCAGCCTCTGGGAGGACGAGAAAATCGGCTTTTGCGCTCTGGTCGAAAAACAAAGCGGGAAATTTATCGGCTGGTGCGGTCTCTGGCGTTTGAAGGAAACCGGCGAAATCGAGGTTGGCTATGCTCTTACAAAAGATTTTTGGGGCAAAGGTTTTGCCGTCGAAGCCAGCGAAGCGGTTCTGCAATACGGATTCGACGAGTTGAATCTCGAAAAAATCGTCGCCGTCGCCAATCCCGAAAACCAAGCTTCGCGCCGCGTGATGGAAAAGCTTGGAATGCGGTTTGATTATATCGGCGAATTTTACGGGCGCGATTTGGTGCATTATTCGATTACTAAAAGAGAATGGGAGACGCGGGGACGCGGAGACGCGGAGAATTCTGAATCGTCTGCGTTAGCGGGCGCTCTTAATTGTTAAATTTATGCTCGAAACCGAGAGACTTTTTATCCGAAAATTCACGCCTGATGATTTGGACGAACTCGTTCGCCTACGTTCGGATGAGGAAGTCAATAAATATCTCGGCGGCACGCGGCTGCAAAATCCCGAAAATATTGAAAAGCGTTTGCGGTTTTACCTTGAATGCTATGAAAAATACGGTTTCGGCGTGTGCGCGATGATTTGGAAGAAAACCGGCGAAATGTGCGGCTGGAGCGGTTTGATGCCGCTGGAAGATACAGGCGAAATCGAGGTCGGCTACGGTTTGGCAAAAGAGTTTTGGAGAAAAGGCATCGGTTTTGAATGCGCGAAGGCGTGGCTTGAATTCGGGTTTGAAAAGGCGAATTTAGAAAGAATAGTCGCAATCGCCGACCCGGAAAACACGGCTTCGTGGAAAATTATGGAAAAACTCGGAATGCGCTACGAAAAAACCGAAGTGCATTACGGGATGGAATGTGTTTTTTATTCAATTTCTAAAAACGAATATCTGAAAAAAATATAAAAAGGCTGTCATTTATTTCGCGGTCATCCAATTTTCGCCCGCGCCGATTTCGACTGTCAAAGGCACATCGAGTTCAACCGCCGTTTCCATCTCGCATTTTATAATTTCCATCGCCTTTTCGACTTCCGCTTCCGGTCCTTCAAAAAGAAGCTCGTCGTGAACCTGCATAATCATCCGCGTTTCCAAATCTTCGCGCCGCAGCGCTTCGTCAACTTCGAGCATAGCGATTTTGACAATATCGCTCGCGGTTCCCTGAATGGGCAAATTTATCGCCTCGCGCTCGGCGCGTGAGCGGACATTATAGTTTTTATCGTTTATCGAAGGAATATAGCGGCGGCGACCGAGAATCGAGGTAACGAAGCCTTTTTCCCTTGCGATTTCGGGCGTTTCTTCCATAAATTTCTTGATGCCTTTATAAGTGTCGTAATAATCGTTAATAACTTTTTTGGCTTCCTTGAGCGAAAGACCGACTCGCTGCGAAAGCCCGTAAGCCTCGACCGCGTAAGCGATGGCAAAATTTACGATTTTTGCCAAACGGCGTTTTTCTTTTAACTCCGCGTCAGACTTTGCGCCGAAAACCAGCCGCGCGGTTTTCGCGTGAATATCCTCGCCGTGTTGAAAGGCTTCGAGCATAACTTCATCGCGCGTGATATGCGCCAAAAGTC
The DNA here is from genome assembly GCA_035462935.1 of Pyrinomonadaceae bacterium. Classification (GTDB taxonomy): domain Bacteria; phylum Acidobacteriota; class Blastocatellia; order Pyrinomonadales; family Pyrinomonadaceae; genus DATHTS01. The sequence goes on along the minus strand of DATHTS010000345.1, from coordinate 4,987 downwards.
TGAGTTCAAGCTGGGAATAATCGGCGGAGATCAGCTTACAGCCTTTTTCCGGCACAAATGCGCGGCGGATTTGCTGACCGAGTTCGGTGCGGATTGGAATGTTCTGTAAATTCGGCTCGCTTGAACTGAGTCTTCCCGTCGTTGTTACGGTTTGGTTCAAATGACCGTGAATTCGCCCGTCATCATCAATCAAAGCCGGCAGAGCATCGGCGTAAGTAGCTTTGAGCTTGTCGAGTTCGCGGTAATCAATAATGAATTGCGCGATTTCATAGTTTACGGCGAGTTCGGTCAGAACATCCTTGCTGGTCGAAATTTGCCCGGTCGCGGTTTTCCTGCCCGTTTCGATATTGAGTTCCTGCAAAACTTCGCCGACCTGTTTTGGTGAGTTGACATTAAATTCGCGCCCGGCAATTCCAAAAATTTTCGCGCCCACCTGTTCAAGCTGGGTGGCGATAAAATCCGAAACGCTCTTCAAAACTTCCGTATCAACTTTCAATCCAGCCATTTCCATCCGGTAAAGAAGCGGCACAAGCGGCAATTCGATTTCCGTGTAGATTTTTTCGAGTCCGTCTTCTTCGATGCGCTTGCGAAGCATCGGTGCGAGTTGAAACGAAAAATCGGCGCGTTCCGCCGTTCGGTATTGATTTTCCGTCCAGCCTTCGGGAATTTCGTGAGCGGTTTCCAAATCCAAATTTAGCTGCGCGAGAAGCGGCAGAGCGTAGCTCGAACGGCTTGAATCGAGCAGGTATGCAGCAAGCATCGTATCGTCGCCGACCGCTTCGGGTTCGATGTCGAGCGTTTTCAAAACCGCCAGATTGCGCTTGTAATCGTGCGTTACTTTATCCAGAAAACCGTTGGCGAGAATATCCCGAAGCGGCGCAAGGGCGGATTCTTTTCCTTCGGCGAAATTCTCCAAATCAACGTAATAACTCGCGCCCGCGCCCGTAGCAATCGCCACGCCGGGCGGTTCTTTTTTATCATACGAGCCGGAATCTTTCGGCGAATTCGAATCGTCCGCTTCAAAGCTCCAATGCTCGGTTTCCCAGAGTCTTCTGATAAGGCGGTCCAAATCCCCGCGGGTATTGATGATTTGGTAACGGCGCTCGGCAATTCCGATAATCGCCTTTTCGAGCGAATCGAAAAGCGGCGCGGAATCGGCAAATTCGCGGGTTAAAGCCGTAAATTCAAGCTCGCGGAAAAGCTGATAAGCGAGCGGGCGATTCGGTTCGCCGTGTTTGAGCGCGTCTAAGTCCAATTCAACCGGAACGTCGGTCTTTATCGTCGCAAGCTCGACGGATTGGCGAATCAAATCCTGATTGTTTTGCAGGCTTTCGCGGTAGGTTTTGTGTTTGACCTGATCGGCGTTTTCTATCGCATTTTCGACCGAGCCGAATTCCTGAATCAGCTTCATCGCTCCCTTTTCGCCGATTCCGGGCGCGCCGGGAATATTGTCAATCGAATCGCCCATCAAACCGAGCAAATCGGTAATCTTAGAGGGCGGCACGCCGAATTTATTTTTCACCCATTCTTCGTCGCACCATTCGACGGGCGGCACGGCAACTTTGCGCTTGATATTCTGCGAATTTTGCCGCATACAAACGATCAACGGGTCTTTAACCAACTGACACAAATCTTTATCGTTCGACACGATAACCGCCTGCATGTCCTTTTCCACTGCCTTCAGCGCCAAAGTGCCGATAATGTCGTCGGCTTCAAAGCCGTCCATCCGCAGAATCGGAATATCGAACGCCTCGCAAACCTTGATAAGATAAGGCATTTGTGAAGATAAATCATCGGGCATCTCGGCGCGGTTTGCCTTGTAAGCGGCAAAGCTTTCGTGGCGAAAAGTCGCTGCCGGAGAATCGAAAACGGCGGCGATGTAATCGGGATTTTCGTCGTTGAGGAGTTTCCGAAGCATATTCGTAAAAACGAAAACCGCCTGAGTTACCTGCCCGCGAGAGTTTCGCAGAGGCTCCTGCCGCGCGCCCATCGGCGCAAAATACGCCCGGAAAATATGCGACATCGTGTCAATCAAAAATACTCGTTTCGGTTTTTTTTCAGCCATTCTTTATATTGTAATTAAACTTTCGGTTTTTCTCATTCGGATAATAAAAAAACAATTGATTTGTTACAAGTTTTAGATAAAAAAAATTGTAAAAAAAGAAAAGCCCGAAGTTGTTTTAAACCTCAGGGCTTCTCTTTTTTATTTGAATTTAATTGTTTCTGAATTACGGTAAATAATTTACTTAAACCCGGAAATCCCGGCGGATTAACTATTATACAAGCTGTTATATAAGCCTACAAAATAGCTGCTCCAACCTTTCAACCGTTCGGTAAAACTCGCATTTTCAGCATTACCGTCAAAATTATTTGAAACGGCTTCTAATTCTCCGTAACCGGTTCCGCCGCTCCAGGCTTCGACTTCAACAATTCGGCTGTATCTAAGCGCATCCTTTACCACAACTCTGATTCTGCTTGTTGTTATCGGCGAAAACACTATCTTCTTCAATGCCTTGTCGTTATTAGTTACCGCTCCGTTCGGAACTGTTATCCAACCGGAGCCGTTCCAATACTGAACGTCAAAACTTGTAATGCCGTAAAGAGTGGCAACCGTATTTTCATTTGGATCAACCGGATTCCAATAATCATCCGTTACAGCATAAATATGAACTTCACTGATAGTTTTACTTCCATTAAAATCAATTTGCAGCCAATCCGGGAAAACATCCATCGAGGCGTCTCTCCAACCGGCGCTGATTGCCCAATTTCTCGCGCCGTCATTAGCCAAACCTGCCGCATAAGCGCTCGATGAAACAGATGATGCCGAAGCAAAGCCTCCGTTTGTTGAAAGCGCCACATTCGTCCGAACCGTCGGTGTCGGATTAACTGTCGGTGTCGGAGTAGCTGTCGGCGGCGGTGTTGCGGTCGGAGTTGGCGTTGCCCACGGAGTCGGAGTCGGTGTCGGCGTTGATGTAACCGTGCCGCCGCTCCAAGCCTCGACTTCGACAATTCGGCTGTATCTAAGCGCGTCCTTAACAACAACTCTGATTCTGCTTGTTGTTATCGGCGAAAACACTATCTTCTTCAATGCCTTGTCATTATTAGTTATGCTTCCGTTCGGAACTGTTATCCAACCGGAGCCGTTCCAATACTGAACGTCAAAACTTGTAATGCCGTAAAGAGTGGCAACCGTATTTTCGTCAGGATCAACCGGATTCCAATAATCATCCGTTACAGCATAAACATTTATCTGGTCAATGGTTTTGCTGCCGTTAAAATCAATTTGCAGCCAATCCGGGAAAACGTCCATAGTTTCATCTCTCCAACCGGCGCTGGTCGCCCAATTTCTCGCGCCGTCAATGGCAAGATGGGGCGAATAGCTAGAGGAAGAAACAGATGAAGCTGAAGCAAAGCCTCCGTTTGTTGAGAGCGCAACATTCGTCCGCGTGCTCGGGGTTGGCGTTGGTGTCGGGGTTGGGGTCCACCAAGGCGTAGGTGTTGGAGTGGGTGTCCAAACAGGTGTAGGTGTTGGGGTAGGTGTCCAAACCGGTGTCGGTGTCGGTGTTGGAGTCCAAACGGGAGTCGGCGTTGGGGTTGGCGTCGTCGTTCCAGCCGCGCTTAAACAACTGCCGTAAGTATTAACAAAATTTCCAATTTGTGTTTTCGAGCTGCTGCAAAAAGCCGTTGCGCTAAAGCTTATGCTCGGATTCATTAATGAACTTGCGCAGGTTCCCGAATTATCAACGTGATCAGCGCCTAAATTATGACCGATTTCGTGAGCGGCTATCAGATGATTAACGCTTCCGCTTCTGCCGGTTAAACCATAAGCGTAAGATGTGTATTGACACATAATCCCCTGATAGGCGATGCCCTGATTATTAAGTTTGCCCGTGAAAAGATGCGCCGTATCGCGCCGATATGTTGAAGCCGGGTAAGTCGAATTCCAATAACTTAAAAACGAATTCAAAAGAGCGCTTGAAGAGGAAGCGGAAAACGGATCGGGAGTTGACCAAGCGTGTTGAAAAGTTACGCGGACGGTCAAGTTCAAATCGCGCCTGTAAATCCCGTCAACGTTGTTCAAAATTCCCAAAATCTCATTATTCGCCGCCGAAGCGCCGCCCGATTGCGTTACCCATTGATAATCGGCTTCGGTCGCCACTTCGACTTCTCTGAGCGTCGTGCTGGCAGCTTCGTCATAAATAAAGCCCTGCATATATTCAAGCCCCAAATCCAGCTTTCCTTCAATATCGTTAGACAAATCAATGGTTTGGACTAAGTCGTTTTCACTGTAAACGACCACGTCGTCCTTTTGAGCGCGTTTTGAAAAATTCCGGGCTTTATTTACAAAGAATTTTTCATCGCCCGTGTATATAAAACCTTCCATTGTTTCCTCGGTTAGGGTAAAACGCACTTCGGAATCGGGATCATTTTTTAATTTTCCTTTGTAAGTTATAACTTCGGTTTGCCCGAGTTCATAATCACCCGAATCGGTGGTGGCGACGGCTTTGTAGCCGGCGGCTCGCAAATCATTCGGGGTTAAATCAAACTCAAAATCGCGCCCGTAAGCCTGGAATTTTATTTGCTGTCTCGATTTCGCTTTTTCGAGAACCGCATGGTTGTCTAATTTCACCAAATCGTATCTTTTAAAGGTTTTCTTTAAATCCTTATCCAAAGAATTCTGCCCAAATGCGGACAAGCTCATTACAAATAAACTAAGTATTATAAAAATAGATTTTAATTTCATTTTTTTCTCAAATTACTTTTATTAAAGGCGCGGTTTCACTCGCCCTTCCGGTAAGACAATCTGTTTCAAACCGGTCCGAAAATCTCGCTTTATGAAATTCCTGAAAACGTAAGATTAACCGATAGATATAAGGTAAACAAACGCTTTTTTATAGTTAAAAAAGTTACTATTGCCAAGGCGGCGATTTAACAAAAAACAGTCTTGATTTTGTCCGTAAATTTCCGGGGGCGGGAAATTTTTGTT
>DATHTS010000344.1:0-3257 GCA_035462935.1 Pyrinomonadaceae bacterium | reverse complement strand
ACGCCTTCGTTTAAGACTTTCGATGTCGCCAGCGCTAGGACTTCGCCTTTGTTGAAGGCGTCGAGCCAGAATTTTCGCTCTTTTACGTTGGTTTCGTGCGTGATGGCGGGAATCAGGTAATCTTGCGAGATTTGATAAACCATCTCGTTTTCGTGCGTGAAAATCAAAACTTTGTCGTGTTTATGGAGAATCAACAAATCCTGCAAAACGCGCAGTTTCGCATTTGTTCCGAGCGCGATTTTTCTTGAGTTTCGATAGGCTTTCATCGCCCGCCTGCCTTCTTCGCTTCTCGCGCTTTGAATCAGAAACTGCCGCCAGCCTTCGTGTCCGTAAGGCAGATTTTTGCGGCGCTTAAAGTCCGTGTAAATCGCTCTTTCGCGGTTGTATTCGGCGCGTTCTTCGGCGCTCAAATCAACCTCGACGCGCTCGACGATGTAATCCGCCAGATATTCGCCCGCAATTTCCTGCGCTTCCAGCCGATAGACGAATTTGCCGACGATTTCTTCCAAAAGCGCCTCGCCCTCGTCGGCGCGTTCGGGCGTGGCGGTCAAGCCGAGACGAAACGGCGCGAGCGCGAATTCCGCCGCGTATTTGTAGCCTTCCGACGGCAGATGATGGCATTCGTCGAAAATCACCAAGCCGAACTGATTGCCGATGCGTTCCTGATGCCGAAAGGCGGAAGCGTAAGTCGTCACGGTAATCGCGCCGATTTCGTAAAAACCGCCGCCGATCAGCCCGATTTCGGCGTTAAACGTCGAAACGAGCAGGTCATACCATTGATTCATTAAATCCAGCGTCGGCACGACTATCAAAGTCTGCCGCCCGCACATCTCGATTGCCATCGTCGCTACGTGAGTTTTGCCCGCGCCGGTCGGCAAAACGATCACGCCGCAGCGCCCGTTTTCCTTCCATTTGGCGATTGATTCGGTTTGATATGGTCTCGGATTGAGGTGAAATTTCTGCCGGAAATCGAATTCGTCGTATTTTTTCGCCAAATCCTCGTAAGGCGTTTTCGAGCGAATGAATTCGATAATAATCTCACGATACTTGTAAGCCGGAGCGCGAAAATGCCGCGTCCGTTTGTCCCAGACAAAAGCCTTCGGGACGGTATCGGTTTCGCTCGCTCCTTCTAAAATCAAAGTTCCTGATTCAAACTTGAGTTTTAACATTTACCTAAACCGCTTTTTTGTCCAAAATTCTCGATTATAAAACCGCTCACAAATTATTTTTGAGGTCGTCTAAAAACTCTCTGGCAAACAATTCTTTTTGTTCGTAAATTTCTTGCGCTTCCGGCAAATAACATTTAAATTTCCCCAAAAGATTTTGTTCTATGAAACTAATCGTTTCTTCCAAATTCTGCCCGCGAGCCGTGCCGGTTACGAGAGATTTTGTAATAAGAAATGTTTTGCCGCCTTCGATCAGGTGCGCGTCGTGAAGAATCAAGCCTTCCGCCGTTTCCGGTCTGGAGTCCTTTTGTGATTCCCAGGCAATTTTTACAACCCTTTCCGTTTCATCTTGAGAAAAGCCCTTGTTTTTAAGAAACTCCCTGATTTCTTTTTCTTTTTTGTAAATGATGCCGTGAAAATAAGCTCCGAGCGTAAGCATCTGAGAATCGTAGATGTGATTTTCGCCGATTTTCTGCGCCGCTTTTAGAATACGCCTGATATGATCGAGATTATGCATAATATCCTTTTCGGCATAATCCTGACGCACAAAATCTTCCGCTTCTTCGAGGCTAATTTTCATTATTTTAATTTCTAACCGCCCAAAATTTCAGCCAGGGCGGAGCAAACGCCGTGAAATGATCTGACGTTCCGGGTTCGGCGTTCAAATCCGGCGTTCCGAGATTTTGTTCTAAAATTTTAAGAATCGTCAAATCGTTTTCGATCAAACCGTTCACCAAGCGGCTGAGATTATGCCGAAATTCGCGGCAAGGGTTAATCGCTTTTTCGGGATTTTCGCCTTGAAACACCCAGCTTTCATCTTCATATTCAACCACCGCGCCGTCAATGTAAGGCGATTTCAAAACGTAGCCTTCGCCGTTCCAATCCGCCTGCTTGAGCGCGATAAAAAAAGGATTCGCGCAATTGAAATGATAAATTCCCTCGGAGCGCAAAACGCGGGCGACTTGGCGAAAAACAGCTTTCGCGTCAGGCACGAAATTTATCGAATAAGCGTGAAAGACAATATCAAACGAAGCCTCATCAAACACGGACAGATCGCGCATATCGCCCTGCGCGGTTTCAATTTTCAACTTGTAAAACTCGGCGGCTTCGCGGTCGCGTTCAAGCTGTTTTTCGGAAATATCAAAAACCGTGACGTTCGCTCCCAAAAGAGCAAAACAAATTGATTGCTGTCCGCCGCCCGATGCCAGACATAGCACACTTTTTCCAGCCAAATCGCCGAAAATCCTTTCCTCGTCAATCCAATCCCGCGACGCCTGCAAATCAAAATCAAGCTTCGGTCGCGTAAAAATCGCGTTTGCATCCGCCATTGCATTCCAGCGCTCGAGATTGTATTTGCTTATTTCGTCCATATTTTCGGGCTAGCCTTCAGAGATAATTTGCAGATTTTTGACTATTTCAAAATGCCTTCGGTTGTGAGTAGCGATGCGCTATCAACGACTACAACAATTTATAGCGTTCCTCTGATAATTTTCTATCTTCTTCGCGCCATTCCTCACGCATTTGCAAAAACTCATCTACTTCAGCGCGAATTTTCGCCTGCGTCTCTTCGTCTTTCGGGAAGTTAAAATCTTCTTCGGTGAACACTCTAATATTTTTTTCACGTAATAGTTTTTCCAATTTAGCTTTCGGCGAATCTTCAACAGTGTCTTCCTGTTCAATTGTTTCTTCAAGTAGTGTTTCTGCCATTTTTCCATGCTCCTTTTTCTTCATTTCAGATTATGGATTTGTGTAATTTAATTCTAACAACTTGAGCTAATAAGTTTCCATTTTCCCAATGAGCGAAAGGATTTTTAATTGTAATTATTCCAAAATCTTCATTTCCAGAATTATAAACAACATAAATCCAATATTTATCTTTTTCTTGCTGTGCTAAATTCCATTGTGCACTAGTCATCTCAACAAAACTAGGATTAGCCTCTACTTTAGATTTTACTTCAATATACTCAACAACATCTTCATTAATTCTTATTTGGAAATCGCAGCCAACGCCAAGTCCCTTTTTATTTAGATCATAAATTTCTATTATTCCTTGAATTTCGTTTGTGATTCTGATACCAAATTCTGTTTCTT
>DATHTS010000343.1:0-2944 GCA_035462935.1 Pyrinomonadaceae bacterium | reverse complement strand
GAACACGCGGAATCGGCTTCTCATTCGTTTCAGACCGGAAAAATCGGGCAATCCATCCCAGGTCGCTGTTGACCGCTCGAAAGAACCGCCTCTGGGTGCAGATAGAACGTTTAACGCGCCGGAAGTAAAATCTGCGAAATTAGAAAACGGTATGGAAGTCTTTGTTGTCGAACGCCCTGAGCTTCCAAAAGTCGCGGTTCAATTTGTAACCAGAGCCGGAAGCGTCGCCGACCCGAACGCAAAAGCCGGTTTGGCAAATATGACGACGCGGCTTATGCGGCGCGGCACGAAAACCCGGAATGCTTTGCAGATTGACGAAACGCTCGGAAATTTGGGGACAGGTTTAGGCTGGGGCGCGGCGCGTGAAAACGCCGGCTTTTCAATGGAAGTTCTCAAGCGAAATTTAACTCCGGCTTTGGACGTGATGGCTGATGTCGTTTTGAATCCGTCATTTCCGGCTGATGAATTCGACCGTGAGAAAAAGCTGGCGCTTGACGGTTTGGCGCAAGCCGCGAACAATCCGAATGCCGTTGCCAACCGCGTTTCTTATATGCTCGCCTTCGGCGCGGATCATCCATACGGCAGACCTCCGGGCGGTTTGCCGGGAACGGTGCAGGCAATAACGCGCGAAGACCTTATGCAGTTTCACCAAACCTACTGGAAACCGGGCAGCTCCGCAATGGTTTTTGTCGGCGACATCAGCTTGCAGGAAGCGACGCAGATTGCGCGGCAGAATTTCGGTTCCTGGTCTGGCGGCGCGGCTCCGGCGGTGAATATTCCCGCGGCAAAACCGATGAGCGCGGGGCGGGTTTATCTGGTTGATCGGCAAGGCGCGGCGCAGACGGTCGTTTCGCACATTCTGACCGCACCCCAGCGTAAAAGCGATGATTATTACGCTTTATCGCTGGCAAATGCCGTTTACGGCGGCGGTTTCGGAACGCGGCTTAATCTTAATTTGCGCGAGGAAAAGGGCTATTCTTACGGCGTTTTCGCCTTTCCGCAGTTGTTTTCGAGCGGCGGCACATGGATCGCTCAAGGCGGCGTTCAGACCGATAAAACAAAGGAATCGGTTGTCGAGTTTATGAACGAGCTGAAAAATATTGCGGGCGCGAAGCCAATTTCTGAAACGGAATTGTCCAAAGCGCGTCTCGGCAGAGTTCGCGGTTACGCTCAACAATTTGAGTCAATGGGAAGAATCGCCGGTCAGATTGTCGAGCTTTGGGTTGCCGGTCTTCCGATGACCGATTTGCAGCGCGAGACGGCGGAGCTTCAGAAATTGCAGCTCAGCGCAATAAACGCGGCGGCGGCGAAATATGCTAATCCCACAGGAACTTCGCTTCTGCTCGTCGGCGATCTTTCACAAATTGAAGGCGGCATTCGGGAATTGAATCTCGGCGAGATTGTCATTCTCGATGTCGAAGGAAAACCCATTGGTCAAAAGCGACCAAGCAATTGATTCAAATAAAAAGGCGCGGAGAAACTAAAAACTCCGCGCTTTTTTTTACGAAAAATATCTGTAAAAAGACTCAGCCACCTCGCCATAAACATTGCTTTTTCGCGGTTAAATTTTTTTCTGAAAAGAGAACCTTTCAAAATAATTGTTTATCTAAGCCGAAAATTAGGTTAAAATCCGAATATCCACAAAACAGCATCGGGTCGGGAATCATTCACCGCGGCATCAAACCCGAAAACATAATGATTCGCAGTGACGGCTTTTTAAAAAAATATCTTGGTAAATTTTTTAATCGGGCTTAAAGGTCAAAATTTTTATGGTTTTTGTTGAAACTTCCACTAAAATGTTTGAAAGGATATAGGAGGTAAAAATGGCTCGGCTAAACATATCTGAACGGCAGCTTGGTGATGTAACCATTCTCGATTTAAGCGGCGACATTACTTTTGGTGAAGGAAACGTTTTGCTGCGCGCGGCGATTCGGCGTCCGCTCAGCGAAGGAAAAAGGAAAATTTTCTTAAATTTTGCGGAAGTCGGCTATCTGGACTCGAGCGGGGTCGGCGAACTGGTTTCGGGTTTTACCGCCATTAGCCGTGAAGGAGGACAATTAAAGCTCTTTAATCTGCCGCAAAGAGTTTACGAGCTTTTAGCGATTACCAAACTTTTGACTATTTTTGACGTTTCTGAAAATGATGTCGAGACGCTCGGTAGTTACAACTAAAAGCGCATTTTGAATAAAAGTCTTTACACAGTTTGGTTACTCGGTCGCCGCACCGCGTTTTCCAGTTCACCTGCGACAAATGTGTTTTCCGCAATAAGCGGCTTAAACTATGACCGGCTTCGGCTCTGACGGCTCACGCGGCGGGAATCATACACCGCGACATCAAACCGGAAAATACAATGCTTCGCTATGACGTTTTGGTTAAACAAGATGGGACTACTTTCCGCCAACGAGACGCTGACGTTACAATTTTTTAGAGTTTTTAACACCTTCTAATCAATTCGGAGAACAAAAATTCTAACCTTTATACAATTTCAATCGGTCCGAATTCTTGTAGAGTGCATAACCTAAAATGCAGGAAAATACCACCGAAAAATAAAAGGTGAATAAACTGCTCAAGGCTTTTGCGGGCAGATTTCCCATTCCCGGCATTTCAAAGGGCAGGAAGATCAGGCTCAAAATTAAACCGATGACGAATGTGATTACGAAAATAAGAAGCATCATCAGCAAAATCTTGAAATAGCTTAAACCCAGCCGTTTGATTGTATCCAAACCGACGAGAGGATTTATTGTCGCCATAAATGACTGCGTATAACCGGCAACGGCGCACGCCGCCGGAAAATAAAACATTCCCCAGAGAAGAGCTAAAAAGCCGAAAATCAAAAACGGAACTGCAACCCCGAAAAGATTGGAAGCCATCTGCCCGAACATTGCTCTTTCTTCTTCGGGACTTTTGCCTACAACGGACTCAAGCTGCCCTTTGCGGTGCTGGT
>DATHTS010000342.1:0-2028 GCA_035462935.1 Pyrinomonadaceae bacterium | reverse complement strand
GTTGATCTGGCGATTGGCTCGATTGCCTTTGCGCCAAGCAATCCGTCAATTGTCTATGCCGGAATGGGCGACAAGTCGAGCGGTTATATGGGCACCGGTGTTCTGAAATCAACCGACGCCGGAAAGACATGGACACGGGTTAGCAGCAATTTACCCGCGCCGGGCAGAATCTCGAAAATCGAAGTTGATCCTACAAATCCGAATCGCGTTTATGTCGCTCAATTCACTTCCCGCGCGGGAAATATAGCTTTACCGAGCGGTTTCTGGTATTCAACCGACGGCGGCGTTAATTGGACGAAGACTTTAGCCGGTTCGACCAGAGATTTGGCGATACATCCGACCCAGCCGAACACGCTTTATCTTGCTCTTACGAAAGTTGAAGAAAACCCGGTCAGCGCGGGCGGCGTTTTTAAATCAATTGACGGCGGTCAAACGTGGGCGCGAATTTATACGTCTTTTACCAATCCCACGAATATGAAAGTCGCCGTTACTCCCGCGTCGCCGCAATCAGTTTATGTTTTAGACGGCTCAACGCCTAACGGCGGACAATTAGCCGTCAGCAGCGATGGAGGAACAACCTGGATACCGCGACCGGCGACGATTGATATGGGGCAGTTCAGCTATAACTGTTATTTGTATGTTCACCCGACCAGCCCGAACACGATTTTCATCGGAACACGCGACCTTTGGAGAAGCACCGACGGCGGTGTTACTTATACGAATATCACGAAAAATTTTACTTTGACAGGCAGTTATACGCCGACACAGTCCGTTTCACATCCCGACCAGCACGATCTTTACATTTCCCCGTCAAATCCGAACTTGATGTATTTTGCAAATGACGGCGGGCTTTGGAAATCAACCGACGGAGCGGCGACGTTTCAAACTCTTAACGCGACGCTCGGCTTGACGATGTTCACCAGCATTGAAATGCATCCGACTAACCGCCGATTAACTTACGGCGGAACTCAGGACAACGGAACTCAAAAACGCGTTGCCGGTCAAGGCTGGATTGAATTTGCCGGCGGCGACGGCGGACAAGCCGTGATTGACCCGCTCGACCCGAGTATCGTTTTCACCACTTACGTTTATAATACCGTCTTTCGCTATTCAAACAACGGCGATGCTTTCGGCGGGACAATCGGCAACAACACGGTTTTTTCAAACGACCGTGTGGGATTTTATCCGCCTTTTGTCGGCAACGGAGTGGATTCGACGCTTTATTTCGGAACTTTTCGTCTTTGGAAAAGCGCTAACCGCGGGGCAAATTGGACTGCGGCGAGCGGAACGCAGGATTTAACAAACGGCGGCGGCGATGTTCTTTCGGCAATCGGCGTCGGGCGTTCGAATACGAATATTATCTACACCGGCTCGGCGCAAGGGCGAGCGATGGTCAGCATCAACGGCGGAACAAGCTGGACAAATGTCAGCGCGGGTTTGCCGGTTCGCTTTATCAAGAGCATTATCGTCAGCCCGACCGATTCCAACACAGCCTATCTGACCGTTTCCGGTTTCGATTCCGGTCACGTTTTCAAAACGACCAACGCGGGCGCAAGCTGGACGGACATCAGCGGCAATCTGCCGAACATTCCGACCAACACGCTTTTGATTGACCCGCGCAATGAGAATACGATTTATGTCGGAACTGACATCGGGGTTTTTCGCTCGACAAACGGCGGCGGAAATTGGGAAACCTTCAATATGGGAATGCCGCCGACCATCGTTACCGAACTTGCCGCCAACTCCAGAGGCTTAATACAAGCGGCAACCTACGGGCGCGGGATGTATGAAATAAATTTGGGCGCGCCGGATAAAACCTTTATTGATTTCGACGGCGACGGGCGCACGGATTATTCGGTCTTCCGCCCGTCAGTCGGAGAATGGTGGATTCTGAGAAGCTCGGATACTGTGAATCGCGCGTTTCAATTCGGCAGCGGTTCGGACAAAATAGTTCCCGCCGATTACACCGGCGACGGTAAAACCGACGTTGCCTTTTTCCGCCCTTCAACAAACGAATGGTTTATTTTG
>DATHTS010000341.1:0-1574 GCA_035462935.1 Pyrinomonadaceae bacterium | reverse complement strand
TCTCGCCTCCAAAGGTTATCCCAACCCGACAATTGAAGTTAAAGAAGAAGAAGTTTCGGCGACTTCGATAGCCATCACTTTTGACGTTGATCAGGGAAACCGTTCGCGCATTGTTGACATTGAATTTGAAGGCAACGAGGTTTTTAGCGACGGGGAGCTTCGCGGCGCTTTGCAGTTAGTTAAAGAAAGCGGGCTTATCACGCGCTTTACCGGTCAGGACATTCTCGATTTGCGCAAGCTGCAATACGACTTGCAGAAAAACGTGCGCGATTATATGTTCTCGAAAGGCTATTTTCAGGCTCGTATCGGAGAACCTCAAGTTGAAGGACTCGGCTATAAACGCACCGGCATTCCAATTTTAGGCACTCTTCCGCTTCCGCTTATTTCCTCAAAAGACGACACATTAAAAATTATTGTTCCGGTTACGGAAGGCAAGATTTTCCGCGTTGGAGAACTAAACGTCGAAGGAAATTCCATTTTCTCCGACCAGCAGATTTTAGGTTATATCGGTTTGCAGAAGGGTGAAGTAGCAAACGGAAAACGCCTGCGCGACGCCGTTTACGACGACTTGAAAAAGGTTTACGGCGCGCAGGGGTTTGTGCTTTACGATGCCGAGTTTGAACCGGAATTCAAGGACAATCCGAATAACCCGAACGAAGGCATCGTGGACATCACGATTAATATTGACGAAGGCAGGCAGTTTCGCCTGCGCCGGCTGGAATTTGTCGGCAATACTTTCACCCGCGACCGCGTTCTGCGCCGCGAGTTTTTAATGAACGAAGGCGACATTTACAATCAGCTCGCGCTTGAAAATTCGGTTCTCCGGCTTAATCAAACGGGCTATTTCGATCCGATTGATAAGGAAAGAGACGTGGAAATTCGCACCGACCAGGATCAGGGCGATGTTGATACCATCGTTAAGGTCGCTGAAAAGGGCAGACAACAAATTTCATTTAACGGCGGTATTTCCGGCATCGGCGGATCGTTTTTCGGGCTTGAATATTCGACCAATAACCTTTTAGGACGCGGCGAAGTTCTCTCGTTCGCTTTCGGAACGGGAAACCGACAGCACAGCTTTCAATTCACGTTCCAAGAGCCTTATTTACGCGACCGTCCTGTTTCGGTCGGATTTTCGCTTTTTGCTTCGCGGTATAAATTTTTCGGCGAAGGAACGTTTCTGTCGCAAAACCCTGATGTTTTCGGCGACGCGCTAAGTCCGTTCGGCACGGTTCTCACAGATGAAGAAAATCTTTTCACGCAAACAACCTATGGAGCGACGGTTTTTGCAACCTCGCCGCTTTCCGAGTTTTTCTTCAAAAAACGCCGCTTTACGCAATTCTCCAGAATTGGTTTGACATACCAATTTTCAGCGACTTCAATTGCTGATCCGCCGATAAACGAGCTTGACCCGACACGCGCGATTCCGGTTATCTTTGAGCAGCCGAACATTATGACCAGCCGTGTTACCGGGACTTTTGTTTATGACACTCGCCAGCCCGCTCCCAATGGAATTGACACTTTACGAGGCAGACAGCTCTCCGCTTCTATGTCTTTTGCGGGTTTAGGCGGCGATG
>DATHTS010000340.1:0-7205 GCA_035462935.1 Pyrinomonadaceae bacterium | reverse complement strand
TGAAATTTTAAAGATTTTCGCATCAATTCGCGTATTTCGCGGGCATAGTTTTTACAATCTTCCGGCGCGAAATTTCCCGCGGGCGCGAACCACAACGTCCGGTCGTTCAACCTTAACGGTTAAATCGTGCAAAGCTGAATCGGCATCCTTCGTGTAAAAACCGAGCCGGTATTGCTGTCTCAATTCGCCCGCGATTTGCTTAAAAATCCTGCTCAAATTCACCGCGTCGCTCAAATAAAATCTGCCTGCCGTCGTATCGGACATTTCCTGTAAAGAATTTACCGCCGCCGTGCTTGCCGTTCTGTCGGTCAACTTGATTTCCTCTTGGGTAAACGTATCGCCCGGCATCGGAATTACAATCGAATAACCCTTTTTCTTTTTCGGTTTCTTTTCCTTTTTGGGCTTTTTGTTTTCCTTGCCTTCTTTTACTGTGCCGTCCGGTTTTACAACCAGTTTATTAAAACCTATCCCGGTTTGATAAAAAACCGAATAAATCAAAACGTCGGATTCTTCGAGCTGGTTTATTAATTCATTCCTCGAAACCGAGCTCCCGAAATCTTTTCCGTCCGAAAGAAGAACAATTGCTTTTCTTCCCTGAACATTATTCAAAGAATTCCGCGCAATATGGTCAACGGCGCGAAAGACAACGCTTCCCTCCTGTTCGGCATTTTGAATTTGATTGAGAGCGTCTTTTAGAGTTTTCTTATCGGATGTAAATTGACTGAGAACTTTCACCTGAGAATCGAACGTCGCAATCAGGCATTTATCATTCGGATTCATCAAATCTATAAAATCTCTGGCGGCTTCCCTGATTTTATCCAAAACATCTTTCGTGCTCGCGCTCGTGTCAAGCAGCAAAGCGACATTAATCGGCTCGCTTTCGGTTGCGAAAAATTCGATCTTTTGTTTCACGCCATCCTGATACACCGTAAAATCATCTTTTTTCAAACCGGAAATATAACGTCCTTCCCGGTCGCTGACGGTTACCGGGACGCTGATAAACGTTTTGTTTCCTTTTTGAACCCTGTCGGAAATGGCGGTTTGCGCGCGGAATTCAACCGGCAGAGTCAAAAGCGCAAAAGCAAGTAAGGCAAATAATATCTTCATGACTTTTTCTATATAGCTTTAAAGTATAGATTTAGCAAAACACATTTGCAACCAATAATTTTGTAAACACCTGTTTCCAAAACATCGAAAATTCAAAAATTATTGGTTTCCAAATAAATTAAAATTTTAATTCCCTTTAATTTTGCACATTCCATTATGTAATGCGACTTCAGGTTCGGTAACCATCATACAATCCGAAGCCAGATCATTTTCTTTGTTGTATTTATCTTCTAAGCTGTTGTATTCATTAACCAAACGTTCCAATTTTGACTCGTTTGTTTTCAAAGTTGAATAAACCAAATACGTTCTCGGTCCTCCGCACGGTTTTGCTCCGAAAGCAATCACCCTGCATTGAGCCGACCGTTTTGCTTTAGGCTTCCCTATTTGGGCATCAATCGCCTTTTTCAGTTTTGTTAATTTATCCTTGTCTGATTGCCGATTTATTGAATGACTATTAACCGGTAAATTATTTAACTTTTCATTTATATTGCTTGAAATCGCCAATGCCGCACCCGCGAAAACAAACAAAATCAGGCTTAACTTGTATAAAAACCTCATATTTCACAACTCCTTTCAATCTAATTTTTCAAATTCTGATACTTTTTTTGAAGACTTTGCGCTTTATAAAATGGAAAGCAAAAATCAGAGAAATATGAAAATCACATCCAATAAATTTATTTTTTCAGCAATATTCACCTTCATTTTCATCATCGCCGGTTCGGGAAATGCCTTTGCTCAAAATGCAGCCAGCAAAAAATGCCTATTTTACGAACCCGCAACCGTGAGCTTAGACGGCAAACTAACCCGGAAAGTTGTTGTAAATGCTTCCGAACAAAAGGAAACGATATGGATTTTGAAGTTGAATGAAATCGTTTGCGTCGCCGCAGACGAAAATAACGAGTTTAATCCGGCGGTTGAAAAGGTTTCTGATGTGCAGCTTGTCTTAAACAGTAAACAGTTTCGCGTAATCCGGGATTTGCAAAACCAAAAAGTTTCGGTAACCGGAACGCTTTTCGCCGCTCACACGCAGCATCATTTCACCGACGTTTTATTAATCGTTACCAAGTTCAGGAAAAAATAACAAATAAAACCGGCGTTGTTTTGATAAGTTTATTTTTTGCGCAAAGAAACTGTTAGAATTTGTTTTTATGAATAATGAAGAGCGTCGCCCAATCCCGGACGGTCGAATCAGGCTCGTTCGCCAAATAACCGAAAGCCAGGCAGAGGCTTTAAGATTATTGAAGATAGAAGGGCTTCTTTTGCTTAATTTTAACGAAGTTGATTTTTCGCCGCCCGAAACCTGGATTGAATATTGGTTTGATAGAGAGGTAATTTCTGAAATAGATTTGCGCGTCAGAATCGAAGAAGCCATTTACAACTCGGCAGAAAATTAAAATCCTTTGTCTTTAAGAAATTATCAATTATAAAAGTTAATTTTTGTCACAATATCTTTCTTCGCGGTGTTCTCATTTAAAGAGTAAAATGAGGGGATACTTCTCTCTTACAATTCTTTTAAAGTTTATCCAATTCAAAGCCTAAAATTACTGTTTTGGTGTTTTTTTTCAAAGTTTTGGATTTGTTTCAAATATTAGGAATGTTTTTTTCTAAATCACGAAACCTTTTTTATTTGCGCTTCGTCTTATAGCTTTAAAACGAATTGTTTTTACTTCCCTGAAATAATATTTAAAAAATAAAAGGAGTCTAGTGATGAAAAGACGTGAGTTTTTAATTTCAAGCTCGATGGCGCTCGGCGCGATTGCCGCCAGCGACCTGTGGCTTAATAAAGTTATGGCTGGAGAACCGATTTTGGTAACGCCTTCGCTGCTCGACACATATTTTCATGTCAGCCGGGCGGATATTAATAAAGTTTTGTCGGCGTCTCTGGTGAAAGGCGCGGAGTTTGCCGATATGTTTTTTGAATACCGGATATCTTCCAATCTTTCGTTTGAAGAAGATATTGTAAAATCGGCGCGGCGCGGAATTGTTCAAGGCGTCGGAATCCGCGCGGTCAAAGGCGATCAAATTGGATTTGCCTTTACCGAGGATTTATCGCTTGAAAAAATGCTCGAAGCGGCAAACGCCGCCGCCGCAATTGCTTCTGACAACACGGCTCGCATTCGAATCAAACCGATTAACGATCTAAAACCCAAAAATCTTTACCCGATAAACGAACTGGCGACTTCGGCTGATCTTTCCAAGAAGCTCACGTTTATCAAGGAAGCCAACGCCGCCGCGAAAGCCTACGATTCAAAAATCGTGCGCGTTTCGGTCGGGTTTAACGATGAGGTCAAGCACGTCGCTTATGCAAACAGCGACGGCATTTACTGGGAAGATTCGCAGCCTTTATTTATGTTCAATACTTCCTGCATCGCCGAGGAAGGCAAAAACCGCGAAACCGGCTATCAAGGCGGGGGCGGACGCATTGGAATGGAATATTTCAACAAACGTAAAGCTGCTGATATTGCCAAAGACGCGGCGCGTCTGGCGGTTTTGAATCTCTCCGCTCAAGAAGCCGAAGCGGGTGTGCAAACCGTCGTTATGGGAAATGCGGAAAGCGCGGTTCTTCTGCACGAAGCGGTCGGTCACGGTCTTGAAGCCGATTTCAACTACAAGAAACTTTCCAATTATTCCGGTCGCGTCGGCGAAAAAGTCGCTTCCGATCAATGTACGGTGGTTGACGAAGGCTTGTTTGAAAATATGCGCGGCACGATCAACGTTGACGACGAAGGAAACGCGCCGAACAGCACGACGCTGATCGAAAACGGAATTTTGCGCGGCTATATGACCGACCGTATTTCCGCCAAGCAGTTGGGCGTGAAAGCCACCGGGAACGGTCGCCGCCAAGCTTACAATCACCCGCCGATGCCGCGTATGACGAATACTTATCTTCGTCCCGGCAAATATTCCGCTGAAGAAATCCTGAAATCAGTTAAAAAAGGCATTTACGCCAAAGGCTTTACTGGCGGAAATGTGGATATTACAAAAGGTGATTTCACGTTCTCCTGTTCTGAATGCTATATGATCGAGGACGGCAAGATCACCACGCCGCTTAAAGGTGTAACGCTGGTCGGAAACGGTCCCGACGTGATGACGAAAGTGACGATGGTCGGCAACGATTTGAAGTTTACCGACGGCGGCTGGACTTGCGGCAAGAGCGGTCAGATGGTTCCGGTCGGAATGGGAACGCCAACCGTTAAGGTTTCCGAAATCACGGTCGGCGGAACGAAAGTAAAAGCCGCGCCGAAAGCGGAGGAAGAATAACGAGGGAGGAGCTAGAGAATTATGCAGGATTATAGAAATTTAGCGGCTGAACTCGTTTCAGCCTTGAAAAAACAGGGCGCTGACGCGGCTGACGTTTATATTGTTTCGAGCACCGGTTTTAACACGACCGTTCGGCTCGGAAAAATCGAACGTCTCCAACAGTCCACCAGCAAAGGCTTGGGCTTGCGCGTAATTAAAAACGGCGCGATGGCGAACACTTTTACGACGGATTTCAACGGCAAAGCCGTGCAGGATTTGGCGCGCGAAACGATGGAAATCGTCAAAATTTCCAATTCGGACAAACACAACGGACTTGCGCCGAAAGAGCTTTTAGGTGAATACAAAGGCAAGCTGATGATGTTTGACGAATCGCTCGAAAAGCTTTCGCCCGAAAAGAAAATCGAGATCGCCAAAGCGGCGGAAGATGCCGGTCTGAAATACGATAAACGCATCACCAACGGAAGAGGCACAAGCTGGAATGATTCGAGAACCCAGGTCACGCTGGCTAACTCTGACGGTTTTATCGGGCAGTATAAAACCACGGGCGCGAGCGTTTCGGTCAGCCTTCTAGCCGAAGAAAACGGTGTCAAACAGACCGACGGCTGGTATACTTTCGGTCGTTTCTTCAACAAACTGGCTTCGCCGAAAGAAGTCGGCGAAGAAGCCGGTCGCCGCGTCATCAGCAAACTCGGCGGACGAAAGATCAAATCGGCTGTTGTCCCGGTCGTGGTTGATCCGCAGGTCGCCAGCGGTTTAGCCAGTATGGTTTTCGGCGCGGCTTCCGGCGGAAGCATTTATCGCCGCTCATCGTTTCTGGTTGAAAAAATCGGACAGGAAATCGCCTCGCCGCTCATTACCATCATTGACGACGCGACAATGGCGGATGGCGTCGCTTCGCGTCCATTTGACGGCGAAGGCGTTAAAACATCGCAGATCACGATTCTCGAAAACGGCGTTTTAAAGACTTATATTTCCGATGCTTATTCGGCGCGTCGTTTGAATATGAAGCCGACCGGAAACGCTTCGCGCGGCTACCAATCAACGCCGGGCGTCGGAAGCACGAATCTGTATCTGAAAAACGGCGATACCAACCCGAAAGACATTATAAAATCGGTTAAAAACGGGCTTTATCTAACGGATATGTTCGGTTCGGGAATGAACGGCGTGACGGGAGATTTCTCGCAAGGCGCGACGGGTTTCTGGATTGAGAACGGTGAATTAACCTATCCGGTTCAGGAAATCACGATTGCCGGAAATGTACTGAAAGTGCTGCAAAACGTAAAAGTTGTCGGAAATGATTTGAGCTTCAAACTGGGAAGCACTGCTTCGCCGACTCTGCTGGTTTCCGAAATGACTGTCGGCGGCGAGTAGAATGCCAGAAGAGGAGAAAGGGAGAAAAGGAGAAGGGGAGTATTTAATTTTCTCCTTTTCTCCTTTTCTCCTCTCTTTTTAAAAATTACCCTAAATCACTAATTGAAAGCAGAAGGTTATTTGCATTGGAAGCATAAGCGACTGCTATGTCTTTTGTTACCAAACCCTCACGGATAAACTTCTCCAATTCCGTGTCAAAAGTCTGCATCCCTTCGAGCGCTCCGTCCTTCATCGCATCAATCAATGAACGCCCTTCTTTTTCGCCTTTTTCAATATACTCGCGCGTGCGCGAATTTGACACTAAAATTTCGATGGCGGCAATTCTTCCGCCGCCGACTTTCGGCATTAGACGCTGTGAAATAATTCTCCGAAAAGATTGAGAAAGGCGCGTTCGAATTGCGGCTTCATCCGATTTCGGGAAAACACCGATGATGCGGTCAATCGTTTTTGCAGCGTCAATTGTGTGCAGCGTTGATAAAACCAAATGCCCTGTTTCGGATGCTTCCAAAGCAACTTCAATTGTTTCACGGTCGCGCATTTCGCCGACAAGAATTACCTTTGGAGCTTGACGAAGCGCGGCGCGTAAAGCGAGGGCAAAATCCGGTGTATCGGAATGCAATTCACGCTGATGAACCGTGCCTAGTTTGTGCTCGTGAATAAATTCTATCGGGTCTTCGATTGTTACGATATGATATTTCTTTGTTGAATTTATTAAATCAATAACCGCCGCGAGAGTGGTAGACTTTCCCGAACCCGTCGGACCTGTTACAAGCACCAGCCCGTTTTTCAATTCCGCTGAGTTTCGAACGGCAACCGGCAGATTCAAATCCTGCCAATTCGGCGGAGTCGTCGGAATTACGCGCATTACAATGGCGTAAGTTCCGCGCTGGCGAAAAATATTGACGCGAAAACGGCATAGACCGTTCACGCTGTAAGAAATATCCGCCGAACCGTTTTTTTCCAGAGTTTCCAAACCCTGCTCGTTACCCGTGAGCATCAAATCCGCCATCGCCTTGATTTGCGGCGGCGTGAGGCGTTCCAAACCCGGAATGGGAACGCCCTGCAAATCACCCGAAAGCTCGACCTGCGGCGGGCGACCGGGCGAAAATATTAAATCGCTTACCTTTTCGCCGGCTGCCAGCATTCGTTTCAAAAGATTGTGAAACGCCTGCGTGTTTTGCGAAAGCGCCGGATTTGCGGCTGTCATTTGTGGCTGCGAAAATGTTTTGGGATTGTTATTTAAAGAAGTATTTACGGGAGTTGTAACTGAATTATTCATTGTATTTTTTGAAATCGCTTTTGAAAAAAGTAGGAAGAACAGGTTTTGATTAACTCAGACTGGAATATGTCACGATTTTGAGTGACAACTTATAATACAATTTTTGTGTTTAATTGAGCAAGATTGTTTAACAATTTTTGCTAAATCGCAAAACAGAAATCTCATCCCAGAAATTATTCTCGTAAAA